>JAHCRG010000016.1 GCA_020148045.1 Patescibacteria group bacterium | reverse complement strand
GGCAAGTAGGTGGAGCGCTGCCTGGTCCTGTCCAACTGAGAGCATAAAAAGCTATTGCAAAGCAGATAACCAAGATAGCAAAGATTAGAGAAACTATTTTGGGTGAAATTTGTTTCTTCATGGTTTTCAATTATTAAGATTCAAGCTCAATAAATTAAAATTATGGAGATTGGACCTTCATAATTTGGTTGTTGATTAAATTAATAAAGTTTATTTAACTCTTCCAATTGTTTCTGAATCTCTTCCCTGGGCAGGGGCGAAATTTCTTCTCTCTGCTTGTCAAGTTCTTCTAGCTGACTTACTATCTTTGCTCTTTCCAATTTTTTAACCAAATCTTCTTCCATTTCTGCTTCAGGCAGAGAAAAACGGGAAAAATAATAAACAACGCCAATGCAAATAATGACAGCTGCTGCAATAACTATTAAGTATAAAATAGATTTTTTATCTAACCCTTTACCTTTCACCAAAGATGAAGGATCTAATTTTTTTATCGTCATATTAGAGTGGGCGACGTTTCACGTCGCAAGTTAAATTAGAAAGGCGTAACCTCTTTCCAGGTAGGGAGAGCGAATCCCACGATTACTTCTTTCCAGCACATTCCTGTAACTACTGGACCAACACCGCTATCAGTTACTTGAAGTCGTACAGTATAGTTCCCCGTCTCAGGATAAGTATAAGTAGTGTCTCCCTTAGTCCAATCACTCGGGTCAAATGAGCCATCATAATCAAAATCCCATTCATATGTAATCTCATCTCCTCCAGTATCGCAATCATATTCGCTGTCATCAGATAAATAACATTTTGACTCATCTATGAAAGTAACCTCCTCTCCAGTTCTGGGATTTATCGGGTTTGGAGTAAAATCAACATTGGGAGAAGCACGGTTAGGCATAGTAAAAGATTCGGAGTCTGAGAAATCTGACAAATTACCATTGCTGTCTTTTACCCTTACTTTCCAATGGTAAGTAGTGCCCCAGTCAAGCTTGGAGAACCAGTCTCCTCCTGGGTCTGGAGGATCGTCATCAGCAGCAAGGTCTACAGTATAGGATGGAGCAAAACCAGGATCTACCACATGGTTGAATTTTGGACTACTAAAATCAGAACTTTCATCTACCCAGACCTCATATCCTGCCTGGGGATCGCCATCTGGATCAAAATAGGACCAATTTAAAATTAGGCAGGTGCGAAGAGCTACCTGGGGCATTCCTCCGCAACACCCCCAGCTTTCGTTCAGGTTTGTGGGTTTATCGGGTGATTGATTTAAAGTACTCTTTACTTTGTAATTTGAATCTCCACAGACACTATAATGTTCTCCTGCTGGAGCAGCTTCTATTGTATAAGTAACTTTAAGTATGGGTTTATTTCCTGCTGAATTTGCAGAGTAAAATTCAATATATTCATCCCCATAAGGTGCATCTTCATCTACATCCCTACCGCTTCTCAACTGATATTTTGTATCACCTGTTTTATTTACCCAAGAGTTGTCTAAAGAAGGAGAATCATAATAAACTCCTGTCGACATTCCACTTGTATTTCTCCAATCTCCATCATAAACAGCTCCACCAGCATCGTAACTAGTTTCTCTATTACCTGAAGTTATCGGCTCTGCCCAATTGAATTTATATATTTCTATATCAAAATTAGTATCTGATTTATCCTGACTTGCCTTTAAACTTAATTTTACATCGGTAATAGTAGCACCATCAGGAATGCTTGAAGTATCAAAATCAAGATAACCTCTATTAATACCAAACTCTTCATCTTCACCCTCGTCCCAAGAACAACCAGGTTGAGAATTACAATCAGATTCACTACCAAAACTATCACAAGGATCTGGTGCCCCAAAACAACCTGGCCAAGAACAACCAAATTGAGCTTCACAAGCCCATTTAAGGCCAGATGCCCAATCGTCATCATAGCTATCACAATCGGTTGCTGTCCCACTACAACCATCCCAAGAACAGCCATCCTGACCTGTACAAGACCATTCACCACCATAGTTATCACAAGAATCTGGTGTTCCATCACAATAATCACCATACCCTGATTCTATCCATTCACAACCATCCTGGCCTGTACAACTTCCCCAACTCCAAAAATCTTCACAATCGGTTGCTGTTCCAGTACAACCATCCCAATAACAGCCATCGTGACCTAAACAACCACCATAATTGTTATCCCAACTATCGCAAGTAGCTGCTGTCCCTTCACAAGCGACCCAAATACAACCAGATGTAAGTTCACAATGAATTCGATCCGCCCAACCCAACCCACAATCATATGCTGTCCCAGTACATTCTCCGACTCCAGCTTCAATATATTCTTGTCCAACTCTAAGAGTAGAACCTGTTATATTAAAAGAATCAGAAGTTGAGTGTGCTGTTGAATAGCTTGAAGAGTATGCCGAAATAAATCCATCCGATGCTTCTCCTGTGATGGAGGGGAAATGTTCTTCTACATAACCTCCGTCTTTACAGTTAAAACTAATCCAGCCGATTACCGCCTCTTCGGAACTATCGTTGCCAGCCCAAGCCCAGCCCTCAAATTCATTAGTATCAGAATCAAAAGAAACTCCATAGGGATCACCGTTCTGATCAATTCCTCTTAATTTTATCCAGCCGTCCCAACCGCCAAGGGTTTGCCCTTCCGGCTCTATTGCTCGATATGCTCTTGCCCAACCACAAACCTGTCCAACTGCACCACAAGTTGTTCCATCAGAATCAAACCGGGCTTCACAAGGCGCACTTGGACAACCAGCAAGATCTCCAGAATTAAAACTAATCCAGCCAATCCTTTCTGACCAAGCATAGCCGGAAAAAACACCTGTAGAAAGGTTAATATCAACTCCGTAATCTGAATTATATCCAGCATCAGTACAGTGACTTTCTAAATTCCCGTCTCCATCATAATCGTTATAGCAATTAAAACTAATCCAGCCAATCCTTTCTGACCAAGCCCAGCCATAAACATTATCCCAGCTCCCGGCTTTTACTTCTTTTAGAACAATAAAGCCAACAAGTAAAATAATTGTAACTAAAAATACTAAAATTTTCTTTTTCATATTTATATAACGGGAACTGTTCCTGTTATTTTTCCTTAAAAAATAGAGTTGACCTTATTTTTTTAATTATTCTGATAATTCCTCTAAGACAAACTTGTAAACTTTCCCTGTCTTTGCATTCTCTAGATATAATCCATCTTCATCTTCAAACATTCTCCAGAGTATCTGATTAGTTTCCTGGTTCCTGAAAGTGATATCTCCTGTATCAAAGGCGGTTGCCTGAATCTTTCCTTCTACGTCAAGCTTATAACCAGCCGCCGGAGTTAGTGTCCCGATGCCGACGCTGCCCTGATCAACAGCTAAACCAACAGAGAATCCGCCGGTATTAAGAATTAAACCACCAACTTTAACTTGGGCGTTGGAGCTAACATTCAAAGGAGCAAAGACATTTTCTTCGGGAGGACCTTCTTCCGGCTCTGTCCAGGCAAAGACATAAAAACCTATCGCAAAACAGATAACTAAAATAGCAAAGATTAAAGCAACTAATTTTGGAGAGATTTTTTTATTCATATTTTAATAATTATTGAGGTTGGACCTCAATAATATTAGTTATGGAGATCCCGCCTCGATAATTTAGTTATTTTTTTATGTTGAAAGGTTGGTATATTTATTCAGAAGTTCCAAATTGTCTTAAAATCTCCTCTGGAATTTCCTTTCCTTCCACATTGGGAGCTTCGAATTGTTTTAAAGTTTCTTTTGGGATTTCTCTTCCTTCCACATTAGGAGCTCCGAATTGCTTCAGAATCTCTTCGGTAATTCTTTCCTCTTTAATCGGCTCCCTCCCTTCTTCCATTTCCAGTATTTGAGAAAGATAATAGAAAAAGCCAACAAAAACAAGGATAGTTATTACAAAAATTATAAAGTATAAAAGAGATTTTTTATCTATTTTCTCAGGTATCATACTACTACATTACTTTACCATTTTTAAAAATAATAATAAAGGGGTTTTCCACAATGTCAAAAATCAAGGTTTCTTTGGGAAATAGTAGTTTGAATGGTTACTTTTGGCTGAAGTTTCGAGCCCTTCCCTTGTATTTCCATAAAGGTTGTTACTCTTGGCTGAAGATTATCTTCGTCTGATTCGCCAGAAATTCCAAAACTAAGAGAAGTTACATTAAAATCATCTGAGGTTAGAGGAATTTTACCTCCTGAATCAAATTCTACTTTTAGCTGACCGCCTTCCAATAAAAACTCTTGACATTGGCTTTTATAATTTACAAATTTTATTCCTGAGGCATCACTCTGATAATTTAATCCTGAGCTTATACAACCTACACCCTCATCTTTGACTGCCATTCTTATTGCCCGGCTCATATATTCCATGGCATAGCTGGTCTGGTCCAAAAGTTGTTGATAAGCTAAATTATATCTTTGTATTTGAAGAGCTGAGACAAAAACCCCGATAACAGTTCCGATAACTATAGAAAAGATAAGCACAGTAACCATCATCTCTACTAAGGTAAAACCCCTATTCATTTTAACATTTAAACATTTCCTCATTTTAACATTCTAACATTTAAACATAATGTTTAGATGATTGTTATTCTGGATACCAATCATATAAATTTTCTTGAGCTTTAATCGGTCCATAAGTGTCACCTTTATATTCCCACCATACTTCAACAGAAACTTCCAAGGTATTGCCAACAGGTGTAATTGTAATTTTTCTTTTAAATTTCGTATCAACTCCAGAGGAATAGTTATAAAATCCACCCGCCCCAAGCTTAAGAAATCTAAGATTATTATCAGGATCACAAGGAGAAGAACAAACATACAAATTCTGATCATTCGTATAATCAGCTTCCCGATCTCCAGCTCCTAAACCATAATTCCAGGATTCTTCTTCCAGCCAGTTTGTATCCCTTATATTCCTGACAATTTCAATCCCCTCCTTGTCAAGGTAAATAGCAGTAAGCCGGGAAGCAGAACGATGAGTATAAGAAATTATTTGTTGGGTCACAGTATGAGCAGCCAATACTCCAATTGTAACAACGAAAATAGCAATCATAACTTCAAGAATAGTGAATCCTCTTTTCTTGAAACTTGAAACACGAATCAGTCGCTTCGCTCCTTGTAATTGCTTCGCAATTAAGTGAAACATGGAACCTGAAACCTGAAACTTTGAATAAAAATAAAGTTTTAAGTTATTATTCCACATAAATTAGGCCTGCTTTATTAACTATAATTTTTTTCTCAAATGAAGTACCTTCAACGACGAGAGTAATTACTGCCTCGGCGGCATCATCAGTATCAGTTCCAGATATTTTTACTTCAGGGTCAGGTGGCTTAAAATTTATGCTCATAGAGGCCGGGGAAACACTCTTTATTTCTACTCCTGTTTCCAGGGGAATAGTTTCTACTACTTTATCATTGCCAGAATCGTATTTTTCATTTCCAGCTGCTGGATTGACATCAGCATATAGTAAATAATCTAAATCATCTTTTTTCAGATAAATTCCATATCCTGGTGGAATTATTGACCCCGGCCCTCCACAGATTGAGGGAGGACACTCTTTTGCCGATATTGCCATCTCCTGAACTTTCCTTATATTCTGGGCTAATTTACTTGCTGAGCGTTGAAGAATAAGTTGCTGCTGAGTGGAGCGATAATTAGGAAAAGTTATTGCTGAAAAAATACCAATAATGCTTATTACTATCAGAAATTCAGTTAGAGAAAACCCCTTCTTCTTGAAACTTGAAGCACGAACCAGTCGCTTCGCTCCTTGTAATTGCTTCGCAATTAAGTGAAACGTGGAACAAGTCATTATGAGTTATAGGTTATAGGTTACAAAATTAAGATACCAATCAATAATTGTTGGACCCCAAAATAAAGCAATAAATGTGCCGGTTACCAGAAATGGTCCGAAGGGCACTTCGCTTTTTAAGGTCTTCCTTTTTGCTAAAATTAGTCCTACTCCTATTATAGCACCAATTAGAAAAGCAAAAAATAGGGCAATTAAGATATCGGGGAAGCCAAGAAAAAGACCAATAAAAAATGCTAACTTAACATCGCCGAGACCCATCCAGCGACCCCGGGATACAAGAACAATAAATAAAAAAAATAGAGCTGCGCCCAAGGCAGCGAAAATTGAATTATGAATTATGAATTGCGAATTAAGAATTAAATTATATAAAAAAGTAATTACGATTGCTGGGTAGATTATTTTATCGGGGATGATAAAATGTTTCAGGTCATAAACAAAAATTATTATTAAAAAACAGGAAGTAAGAATTAAGAATAAAGAATTAAGAATAGTTCTAAAATCAAAAAATTCATAATTCATAATTCCTAATTCATAATTCAATATCAAGATAAACAAAATTCCTGTAGCTAACTCCACTAATGGATACTGCCAGGATATTTTTTTCAGGCAATAACGGCATTTGCCTCGTAAAATAAAAAAGCTTAAAACCGGAATCAGGTCTTGCCAAGATAATATGTGTTTGCAATAGGGACAAAAAGACCTGCCCCTTGGAAAGGCAAGCCGGTAAATCACGCAATTCAAAAAACTACCTACAGCTAAACCAAAAATAAAAATAATCGGATAAAAAAAAATTCCCATAATAAGTTTTAGGGAGAGCAATTTTTACTAGTACCTGTACAATAATCTCCATCTATCTTGTCGGCAAACCCAGTAGAATCTATGCAGAAATAACCTCCACCAGCTGAAAGTAAAGATGATTGAACACAATAAGCAGTTCTTTCAGAATAACAAGTAGGGTTTTCACCAGTGAATTTATTAACATCATCTTCAATCATTTTCAGAGCCGGATAGCTATCATTAAGAGTGTTGTCCGCAGCACAGATAAATTCATAAGAATTTTCATCAGTATAAATCATTGCTGCCACTTTTCTTACTTGGCTCAAACCAGCTGCAATTGCTGTGTCCCTAGCCTTATCTTGATAATGGCCAATAGCAACCAAATTAATACTAATGAGTAATGCTATGATAGTAACCACTACTAATACTTCAATTAAAGTGAAGGATTTCATTAATTTATTGTAACAGAAATAAATTCAGATACCAATAATATAAGCTGTGAATAAACCAAAACCCGCTAACAACGGGTTTTGATTAAATAAATTTTATATCTTTACGGACAAACAGTTGCGCCAGCAGTTACCCCACCAGTTACTTCTTTAGACATTCCAGCAGAATCAACACACCAATCGTTTGCAGTGGTTGAACATAAGCCAGCCCAAGCCGCATATGCTGTAGCACTTGTGCCAACTTGATAGAGACTGTCGTTACTGCAATCTGGAGGAAGTAAAGTGCCTGGCACACTATAGGCTACGTATGTGTCATTATCAATGAAATACATTTCTGCATCAGCTCTTACTTGAGATAATTCACTCTTTATTTCAGCGTCATAAGCCCTGGATCTAGCAGTAGTTAAAGAAACCAAAACGATTGAGGCAAGAATTCCAATAATAGCAATTACCACTAATAATTCAATCAGAGTAAATCCTCTATATTTTTTAGTCATTTTAATTTTAATTTTTTACTTTGCTAATTATTAAACCTTCGACCTTTTAGGTTTTTTAGTTACCGTTATTTAAATTGTAGCACATCTATATCAAACAGGGGTGTGGAAAACTCCAAAACTTAAAACATATTATTTAAAAGTTTCAGGTTTTAGGTTTTTAATGGAACTTAATTTCCAAATTTTTATTCTGATTTTTCATTAAGAACTCTATTTATTTTCCTAAATCTCCGTCTATAAACTAACAATCCTCCTACCGCAAAACAAGCTAAAATTACTACAGCCAGAGCCTCTTTTTGATTACCTTTTGAAATCACTTTAATAATATCGCTACCCTGAAACAATCTTCCGTCAATCAGCTCACCGGTAATTACTATTTCTACTTCTTCTCCTATTTCAAGAATAGCCTGAACAGCTGATTGATCAAATTTGACCATTAGATCAGGTATACCATTCCCATCGTAATCACTAATCTCAGTTGGCTTTGTTTCAATCGGAATTTGGCCGTTTAACTTAATGCTTTCTAAATTAATATCATTGACATCATAATCTACTGGCAACTCAATATAAACTGTTAGCCATTTTCCTTTGCTCTTTAGATTTAAGGTATCGGGATCAAGATCAACACGAGCAAGTAAAATTCCTGGCTCTATAGTAACATCGTGAGTACCACTAATTGGATGTTCTAGTTCTGTAGCGGGTTGGATATTTTCTGAAATAATAGTTGAGGTGTAAATATCAGTAGCAGGGTCAATATAGCGAGCATAAACATCATAACCATCAGTAGTATCTTCTATTTCTTGAGCAATTTCTGGGTTTTCCTCTAAGAATTTTTGATTATCATAAGAGGAAACTACAAAATGACAGCCAGTTATATCTTCAGGAATAAATATCCACTCTGGTGCATCCTGATTATCGCCAGATACCATCGCCCCAGATATCTGAATTTCATATTCTCCAGTCTCATAATTCATTCCAATATGCTTACCATCCTCACAATAAAGATGAAGGTCAAGATCGGGAAAAACAGATTGTAGTAATGGAGCAGAAAGACCTTTCGGTTGTGGATTTATAATATTAGTATTGGTATTGGACTCCTCTATTTCTCTACTAAAAGATATTTTTGGTAGGGCAAAACAAATAATAAATATAATAAAAACAACTAAAGTAATTAGCCATACTATTCTAAAAATTGTTTTTATTGTCCCCCTTCCTCTTTCTAATTTCCATCTTGAAATAATTACTTTATCTATAAATAGCAATGAAAGGCTTAATGGGATAAAAAGAATTAATAACCCGAAAGAAAAATTTACTACCCCCCATTCTAGTGCTTTTATATCCTCTACAATAGTGGAAGTTTCTATTCCAGGGGTTCCTATAATATATTCAAAAATATCCGCTAGGGTACGCATCTCAAAAAAGTATAGATAAAGCAAAATAATAAAGACAACTATACAAATAATCCAGAATATTCTTAAGAGAATTTGTGTTATTCTTTTTCGGGATTCTGATTTCAAACGAGGAATAACTTTTATTTTTAATAAAATCAATAAAAGATTTAATAAAACAAAGGAAGCCAATATTACTGAAATTTCCTCAATTATCTGTTTCCTTGCCACATCAGGATGTGGTAGTTCTATTAGTGCCCCATGTTCCCTAAAAGCTTTTCGGTATTCAAGTTCGAATCTAAATGGATAATGATGAAAAGGAAGATATTGAATAATCTTTTGATAAAATTGAGAAGATGGTTCTAAAATAACACCACGAAATCTATCTTCAAAGAAATCATAATCTACTTTTTCTATTTTTGATTTGATTCTATATATCTCGGCTGTTTGTTCATCTGAAAGGGCGGTAATGTAGACGAGATTTCTCATGTCTAAATGTGAATCTCCATCAGGGGTTAAAATACTATCAAAAAATGGAATATCAATCGTTCGATACTGATTATTCATTACACCATCTGGGGCATAGCCATATTCTGGATAATTTCTGGTATCAACTTTATAAAGAACAAGTGCTTTTTCTTCTGGTAAAGAAGAGTCCCAAGTTTCTAAGTTTCTGTTTCGTCCTTCTAAAATATAATATTTTGGCGAAAGATCATCTGTATCATCGCTTAAATTATATCTAAAAACACCATCTCCGGACTTACTTGTTTCTAAAGAATTTATCCAGTATTCACCATAAGCAGATTTGGGATGAATATCATAATTTAACCATTGGAGAAATTCTTTTGTATAAGAGCTCATATACGGCGGGTTCTTTCCATCATCATTCCGAGAGCCCATAGCCATAACATCCCATTTCCCCACGTTTCCCATTTTATAAAGGTCGGGTGTTATTGTGTTTTGGGGTGTTATTAATGCTCCAATAATATGTCCAATTTCGTGAGCCCAAGCTCCAACAAAATCATCTTCAGCAACTATAATTTTATAAGGAGGATATTCTAATGGTTGAGATATAAGCCCCCAAGTCATGGTAATCAGTTTTTTGCCTATATCTTCTTTTGTTCTAGCAGCTTCCCCTGAATGAATAACAATAATTATATCCTTATCAGATAAATCAACGCCTTTATCCGTTGCTAAATCTATAGCTTCGGCAACAAATTCATGTTCTTTGCCCAAATAATCTTGTTCATTTTTATCTGTTTTAAACCAATTACCATTATCATCAAAAATCTCAAAATCTAAATCGATTGTTTCAAAAGAATTTTCTTTGTTATAATCGGCAACGCAATAAACTAAGTCTTGGTAATACTCTTTACTACGACCATTTGGATAAGTTTTCTCAGGAAGAAGTTTACAGGGTTGAGCGGAAGTCGATGAAGAATCATGACTAATATTATTCGGTTCAGCTAAAATCACAGCAACATTGTAACTTGGAACCGGAGGCACCCCCCATCCACTCTCCTCCATAAACGGATATCTATCTTCTCCACCAAGGAAAGTATAAAGACTATCACCCATTCCATCGCCTCCGGGCTCGTCTTGATTTGGACCCGAGTATAAATCTACTCCAATATAATCTGACCAGTAATTCCCTCCAGATGGGTAGCCATCGTCAAAAAGGTTATTAACACCCCGATGATCAATAATAGCTTGATGGTGCCAATTATTTATAAAATTATTGTGATAGATACTGTTGTCCGAGGAATTACCCAGGTAGATGCCAACTCCGTTATTCGATAATATGTTGTTGTTAATCTGACTGTTTGAAATGCGCCACCATAAGTAGATGCCATAATAATGGTTATCAGAAGCTGTGTTATTAGTTAAGGTATTGTTCCGTGCACCTCTAAGCAACCATATCCCATAATTATTTGAGCTTACTAAGTTACCGGTTAATGTATTATTATAAGAAGCTGAATCTACTACTAATCCATGATTATTATTAGCAACTTTATTGTTTGTGAGAGTATTGTTGCAAGAGTTGTACAAAAATATTCCATAGTCATCATTGGAGTTTACGGTATTATTGGTTAAGGTATTATCATTAGTATATTCATGAGAAGAATCTTCCCACAAGAATATTCCATGTTTTTTATTTAAGTTAGCCGTATTGTCAATTAAGATGTTATCACCTGAGCGCATCAAACATATTCCGCTATAAATATTTGAACTGGCAATATTATTGGTTAATTTGTTATTTGGGGAATAATCAAGTCTTATGCCATACCTTGCATTTGATATATCGTTTTTATCAATCTCAATATTCAAAGAGGAGTATAAAAAAATGCCATAAGAGAAATTGGTAAGATTACAATTTTTAATGGTAACGCCTTTTCTATTGTTCAAATAAACTCCGTACCCTGTGCTGGAACCAGTTATACTATGACCATTACAATCCAAACTAATATTGTCAGCAGTTATTTCTACGCTCTCACTCAAATCAGAAGTTAATATAGTATCTGTATTAATAAATATTGTTCCTCTTCCTTCTTGAATCCAGATGTGATGGGATTTGGTTAAATCTTGGGTCCAGCTATAACTTCCATTTTCAGACGAAATAAAAACAGCTTCGTTTTTGTAGCTGTCTTGATATTTATAATAGGTTTTGTTTGGTTCTAACCCCTCGATAGTTAAGAGAGTGGAAGAAGCAGAAAAGGTAGCTTCAATCTCCAGACTTATCATTCTTGGAATTGACTCTAAAACTACTTTTATTTCCTCGTTGCTTTTTAGAACAAGGTTAAGGTATTCGCTATCTTCAATTTTAAAATAGATACCACTTCCCTCTATTCTTCCTGGCATTAATGGTTCTAATTCTGGTAGCTCCTCATTAGCCAACACAGACACTGTTATCAATAGTGCTACTACACTCACCAAAATAACTGTTATTGGTTTAGTCCTCATGAATTTTTCCTTTGGGAGTAATTTCCATAGTCATACTTCTTAAAACTTATAACCTGAAATTTTATGTCACAGTTTCACGATGATTTGAAATAGGTTTCAAGTTATAAGTTTCAAGATTCTATACGACTCCAATTGAGTAAAGGGGCATTAAAACTGCTCCCATTAAACCAGCTACCACTCCTCCCAAAAGTATAATAAAGATTGGTTCAAGAAGTTTTATAAAACCATCTAAGGCCCGGTCTACGTCCCTCTGATAAAACTCTACCACATTCATTAAAGAAGAATCTAAAGTACCTGTTTTTTCTCCCACCATTACCATTTGATAAAAAAGAGGGAAGATAAGGTTGGGATATCTCTCCAAAACTGAGCTTATTGGTTCTCCTCTTTTAACTTCGTCCCTGGTTTTAAGAATAACTTCTTTATAAAGGTTATTACCCACTACCTCGCCAGTAATTTCTAAGGCCTGAGCTATAGGAAGACCTCCAGAAATTAAAGTAGAAAGATTTAAAGCGCAACGAGCAAGATAAAGTTTTTTTAAGAAACCACCTAATAAAGGTAATTTTAGTAAGTTTCTATCAAAAAACTTTTTTCCCGCTTTACTTCTTACAAATCGGACAAGAGCAACTATTAAGCCAAGAAAAATTAAAGCTGCGATTATGCCTTGCGTTTTCAAGAAATCTGAAATTGCCATTACTACCCGGGTAACTAAAGGAAGCTCTTGCTCGGTTTCTTTTAAAACCTCGGCTAGTTGAGGAATAACATAAACCATTATTATTGTGACCACCGCTAAAAAAACAAATAAAATAAAAAAAGGATAGACCAGTGCCCCTTTTACTTTTCCGTGAAAAGAATGCTCTCTTTCCAAATAATCAGCTAAATACATAAAAACATCGCTCAGTTTACCAGAGGCCTCACCGGACTTCACCATATTAATATAAAAAGGAGAAAAAAGTTTTGGATAAATATTGAGGGCCCCAGAAAGAGGTGTTCCTCCTTCCACTTTCCCGGCTATTTTTAAAATTTTCTCCCTGAGGGTAGATTTTCTTGTCTGCTTAGCAATGGTCTGGAGGGTCTCAACTACCGGCACCTTGGATTTGAACATAATTGATATTTGCCGAGAGAAAAGGACAATGTCTTTTTTGGTAACTCTCTCGAAAATTTTCAATTTTCTAGCATAAATAGGAACAGCTGTTATTTCTTCTAAAGCAGTTACGTAAAGCCCGTGAGTTTTTAAAACATTAAAAGCAGCCTCTCGGTTAGAAGCTTCCACAACCCCTGACTGAATTTCTCCTGTTTCATCTCTCGCTTGATAGTTAAATTTCATATTATCTCCTAACGAGGCCTCTCAATTCAGCTGGATTTAAGGAATAATTTTGGGCAGTATCTAAGGCAATTTCCTTTGCCCTGACTAAATTAGCCAAATACCTATTTAAAGAAACCATTCCTATTTCAGCTGAGGTTTCAATAACTAAAGGCATTTCATGAATTTTATTTTCCCGTATTAAATTGGCTATAGCCGGCGTATTCATCATTATTTCACAGGCAGGTATTAATCCTCCTTTAATTCTAGGCACTAATCTTTGAGAAACTACTCCAAGCAAAGACCCTGAAAGTTGAGCTCGAATTTGGCCCTGTTGGGCACCGGGAAAGGTATCAACAATTCGATGAATACTTTGAGAAGCTGAATTAGTATGCAAGGTAGCTAAAACTAAGTGGCCTGTCTCAGCTGCAGTAATAGCAGTAGAGATAGTCACAGGGTCCCTCATTTCCCCTACCATAATTACGTCCGGGTCCTGACGAAAAGTAGATTTTAATGCCTTGGCAAAACTTAAAGTATCTCGGCCCAGCTCCCTCTGGTCAATAATTGACCTGTCATCCTCAAAAACATATTCAATGGGATCCTCAACCGTAATTATATGAACAGCCCTGGTATGATTTACCTCGTCAACCAAAGCAGCTAAAGTAGTAGATTTTCCCTGGCTGGAAGGACCGGTAACCAAAACAAACCCCTGAGAAGGTCTAATAAACTCATGTAAAATCGGGGGAAGATTTAATTCTTCAACGGTGGGAATTTTAGCCGGGATTAAACGAAGAGCAGAAGAAATATCTCCTCTCTGATAAAAAATATTAATCCTAAATCTGGCTTTTCCTTCAAAATTGTAAGAAAAATCAATCTCTTTGTTTTTAAGAAATCTTTCTTGCTGTTTTTCGGTCATTAATTCAAAAGCAAGTCCCTTAGAATCTTCTGGGGAAACTTTTTTCCTTCTAACTAAAAAGACTAATCTGCCGCCTATTCGTAAAACCGGGGGATGACCAACTGAAATATGTAAATCCGACGCCTTCTGGGTAAGGGTCGCACTAAGAAGTTCTTTTAATAAAGATGAGTAGTTCATAGAAATTTACTTAAGTATCTTTTTAATCTCTTCCACTACTTCGCTTGGGCTGTAGTGGGCTTTTACTAAATATCTTACTGCTCCAAGTTTTAATCCTTTTTCTATCTCTTCTTTCTCGCCAAGATTAGAAAGAATAATTACTTTTAAACTGTTTAATTTATTATCTTTTTTAATTTCTCTAAGAATTTCCCAACCATTAAAACTGGGCAAAACAACATCTAAAAGTAAGAGGTCAGGAGATTTCTTTTTCATTTTTTTTAAACACTCGTTTCCATCAGTAGCTACCTCTACAGAAAATCCAGCCTCTTTGAGTTTGGTAGTATAAATCTCTACCAAGAATGGGTCGTCTTCAACTAATAAAATTTGTTTCACAAATTTGATTTACGCAAGATTTTTAACACGATTAACGCAGATTATTTTATCTTGTGTTAATCTTGCCTTTAATCTTGCGTTGATCATTACTTCTCTTCGGCCACTCTCAGCACTTCCTCAATAGATGTAGTACCTTCCAAAACTTTTAATATTCCATCCTGTTTCATTGTTATCATTCCTTGATTTTTAGCTTCTTCTTGAATTTTAGCTTCAGAGGGCTCTTTTAAAATTACTTCTCCGAGCCGGTCAGTCATTTCCAAAATTTCAAAAATTCCAATTCGCCCGGAATAACCTACATTATTACACCTTTTACAACCCACTGGCTCATGAACATAAAGGGTTTTGGTCGGCCCAACGCTCTTTTTAATAGTTGACGGAAACTTTTCTATTTCTTCCAAAAGTAATTTTCTTGCTTCTTCATTTGCTTTCACCTTTCTTTTACAATGAGGACAAAGCTTTCTTACTAACCTTTGAGCAAGAGCCAAACTCAAAGTAGGGGGGATTAAAAATGCCTGTATCCCCATATCAACCAATCTTGGGATTACTCCAAGAGTATTTGACGTATGTAAGGTAGAAAGCAGGATATGCCCGGTTAAAGCTGCATGGATAGCTAAAGAGGCAGTTTCTTCATCTCTAATCTCTCCTACCATTAAAATATCAGGGTCCTGTCTTAAAGTATAGCGAAGACCGTTAGCAAAACTATAGCCAATTTCCGGTTTTACCTGAGATTGGTTAACTCCTTCCATAAAATATTCTACCGGGTCTTCCAGAGTCATTATATTTACCTCTTCTTTATTAAAAAGTCCTAAAACAGCATAAAGGGTAGTGGTTTTACCTGAACCTGTCGGGCCGGTAGCTAAAATCATCCCATAAGGTTTTTTCAATGCTTTTTCTATTACTTTAAGATTTCTTCCAGTTATCCCCAGTTCTTTAAATTCCACTTTCCTTTGACCAGGGTCTAAAATTCTTATTGCTACTTTTTCTCCCAAGGTAGTTGGAAAAGTAGAAACCCGAAAATCAATACCTCTATCCTCAATTTTAGTAGAAAATCGGCCATCTTGGGGAACTCGGGTCTCATCTATTTTTAGATTAGAAAGGATTTTAACCCTGGCTACTACGGCAGGAAGAATTCTAAGGGGTAAAAAAATACTGGCATGTAATACGCCGTCTAATCGGAATCTGACTCGTAATTTTTCCCTGCCCGGCTCAATATGAATATCAGAAGCATTTCCATCAACAGCGTGTCTTAATATAACTGCCACCACTTTTGAAATCGGGGCTTCCTCTACCATTCTTTCAACCTCAGCTATTCCAACCTTTTTAACCTTCTCTACTTTGAGTTCGGTCTCTAATTCTTCCAAAGCCCTGGTTACTTCTTTCCTTAGGGTCCGGTATTTCTTTAAAAGTTCGTTAAAATTCGTTAAGGTAATTAAGAAAATCCGGTAGCTAAATTTGTTTTGGCGAGCTAAAAACTCCAAGGCCTCTCGAGCTTTCAAATCCTCAGGATAAACCATTCCTATCTCCAAACGACTGTCTTCTTTGGTTAAAGGTATCATCCGGTAATATTTGGCTGATTCCTCAGGGATTGTTTCTAAAACTTTCAAGAGAACCTCTCTAGGAGAAACTATCTTTAGAGGTATTTTTAGGCTTTCGCTTTTTAAACCAAATAGAAAATCCTCAGAAACTATTCTTTTTTCTAAGATTACCTCCTCTTCTCTTCGTCCGGAAGTCTTGATTTCGTATTCCAGGGCAGTAGCCTTTGACTTTTCCAATGCCCCTTTTTTAACTAATTGCTGAACTAATGTCATGAAACTTAAAACTTAAAACTTAAAACTTATTTTATTTTGAAAACATTCTTATCAATCAATAATGTTTCAAGTTTCAAGTTTCAAGTTTCAATACGGTAAGAATGGATTCTCTCGTCCCTTTTCACCTACAAAGGGAGAAATCTCTACAAAAGGTTGAAGTTCTTTCAAGAACGGATTTTCTAAAACTTCAAAATTTATTTTTATTTCTCTAAGAGGAATGACCGAAACTGGAGGAGCGATAGGCTCTTCCTTTTTAAAATATCCTGACCACAAAACAATACTAATAGCTACAAGCATTATCCCAAAACCTATAATTAAATACCTTTGTTTTTTTCTTTCTTTAATAAATTTAACAGCCATAGTTTTTTATTTTTACTCGGGGGTTTCTGCTTCTTCTTTCTCCGCCTTTGGTTGATAAGCATGGGTTTCCAATGCCAAATTAAAAGTAAACAGGCCTTCTTCTTCTTCGGGAAAAGAAAAACTAATAGAATTTACTTCAATTAATCTAGTGTTTCTATAAACAACAGAGAGGAAATTTTTTAAAGCAGGATAAGAGCCCGTGACCGAAATAGAGAAAGGCATTTTTTGAATTCTCTCCCCAGGAGTCCCTGGGGTCTCTGGGGTTTCTGGGGTCTCTGAAGAAAAAAGTTCGCCTAAATCAGTATCTTTTAAAATTAAACCATTTTCCGAGCTTATCTTCTGAAAAAAAATAAAGAGGGCAGCTATTGAGGGCTCGGTGGGAAGAGCGAAATCAATTTCGGCAAGCTCATCACTATACTCTGACAGTCTATCAGAAAAAACTTCTAATTTTGAAAGATATTCCTGTTTTTGTCTTATCTCTGTATCTTTTCCTTCAACCTCTAATTTCTTATCTCCAAACTCCTGATATTTAGGCCACCCCAAAAAATATCCTCCTACAATCAAAAGGATTAAAATGCTAACAATAATAATAACAGGAATAGGTCGCTGCATTATCTAAATATTTGGGGGGCAAAAGCAAGTAGGAAGGTGAAATTAACTTTTCCTTCCTCGCTTATTGAAACCCCAGATATATTTAAATTTTTTACGAGGAGGTCTTGTTTTAAAACGAGGATTTGTTGCTCAAGGGTCACAAAATTATCTGTGTGGCCGGAAACGGTTACCTCTCCATTTTCAGAAGTGAGACTGAAATCAGAAAACCAAACAGTAGGAAGGCAGATTTTTTCTAAAAAATTAAAAATATTTGATGGGATTTTATGTTTTTGGAGCAATTCACCAAAATCATCTATTTTTTCCCCAACAGGACTAAGTTCTTCCTCTTTCTTCTTTATGGCTTCTTCCAAAGGAGTAAGTATCGGCTCTTTTTCTTGAATCTCCTGAGACATTTTTCTTATGGATATTTCTAAATAAAAATAGCTGCCCAAAAAACCTATAAGCAAAATTATAGTAAAAACTCCAAGAATAATTATCCAAAGAGGTAGTTTAATTTTTCCTCTGGGAGCAATTTTTATAGCCATGTTCTTATTCCAGCCCCTTTAATGTTAAACCAACACTAATAGCATAACTCGGTCCTATTTCTTTTAGAGTATTGGTAAGAACTACTGGGCAAGCAATGTTAAAAAAGGGATCGGCAATATCTAATTCTTTTTTTAACTCTGTAGAAAAGTACTCTTTTAAACCAGGCATTGAAGTTAACCCTCCGGCCAAAATAATCTTCCCTACTTCTTTTCCTTCATCGCGATAAAAATTCCGAAAAGCTTTCTTAATCTCTTCTAAAATTGAATCAATTAAAGGAAGTAAAATTTTTCTAATATTTCTTTGGGATTCCTCAAGCCCATTCTTAAAAAGCAATCCATGCTTTCTTTTCATCTCCTCAGCTTCATTATAATCAATATTTAAAGATTTGGCTATAATCTCTGTCAATTCATTCCCAGCAACATTAAAGCTATAGCTTGTTTTTAAAATTCCTTGTTCAAGAACACTACAGGTAGTACTCCGAGCTCCAATGTCTATCAAACCTATTGCTTTTTTTTCTTTTTCATTTTTTTTAGTTAAAGCTCTAACTAAAGCAAACACCTCTGATTCTAAAATCCTTAATTTTAAATTCGCAAAGTGGGCAATCTGCTGATATTGATTAATAATATCATTGGGAATAGCTGCTACCAAAACCTTAAGAGGAGTTTTAGAAACCTCTCCTTCAGTTATTGACCAATCTAAAGTGACATCGGGAAGCGGAAGAGGAATATACGGCCTAACTTCGTATTTAACTGCCTGGGGAATCTCGTCTTTACCCATCACAGGAAGTTTAAAACCAGTAAAAAAACTACAAAAATCAGGGATGGAAAAACTAACTTCTTTGGTCTGGATTCCCGTTTCTTTACAGACAGCCTGAATAGCTTTGGCTACTTCTCTATTAGAAAGTGAAAGAGTGTTTTTTTGAAAAACCCTAAAGCGTCTCTTTTTAAAAGATGAAGTTTTTATTTCTCCGTAGTTCTCAAGTCTGCGACTCTTGCCTTGGCGTCCCATCTCAACAATTTTTATTGATGAGGTTCCGATATCTATCCCTAAGAATTTTTTAGGTCGGAGTTTAAAAAAACCGCGTATATCTTGAAACATTACTTAATCATATCATATTAAAACGAAAAGGACTATGTGGAAAAACCAGCTCATTTAAACATTTTAGCATTTAAACATCCAAACATTTTGTTAAAATGTTAATATGTTAATATGAATCTATCCTCAACTAAAGAGTTTATTCTTGACCTTCTTTTTCCGAAATTTTGTATCAGCTGCGGTAAAGAAGGAAGTTATCTCTGCCAAGATTGTTTTTCTTTAATTGATATTTTAGAAAGACAATACTGTCCTTTTTGCCCCCAGCCAAAAGTTGTTATTGATGGCAAAACCTGTAATTTTTGCAAGAGGTCAAAAAGTTTAAATGGTCTTTACTGTGCTGCTTCTTACAATAATTTCATTGTCAAAAAACTGATAAACCAATTCAAATATGAACCCTATATTAAAGAACTATCAAAACCATTATCTTCTTCAATTATAGCTCATTTTATTAATCTAAACAAAGTAACTACATTTAATGATTTTATTCTCATCCCCATTCCCCTTCATAAAAAGAAATTAAAAAAACGGGGATTTAACCAGGCAAGCGAAATCGCCAAAGAACTTTCAAAGGTTTTGAAGATTCCATTTTTTGATGATATCTTAATAAAAATAAAACAGACCCCAGCCCAAGTGGAATTAAAAAAAGAAGAAAGAGAAGAAAATATCAAAGGAGTATTTTTATGTCAAAAACCAGAATTAGTAATGGGTAAAAAAATTTTTCTAATCGATGACATTTTCACCACCGGCTCAACAATGGAACAATGCGCCCGCCTCCTTCAGGAGGCGGGCGCCAAAGAAGTCTGGGGCATAGTCGTCGCCAGGGGGTAACAAAAAAACCGGCGAAGCCGGTTTTTTGTTCTTGGCGGGGCCTCGTGGACGACGTTCAAACCTATTTATCCGAAAAATAACTTTCCTTCTTAAAAATCTGAATTTGTTTAATATGTCCGGGGAAAATTTTTTCTGGTAGATTATCCAAATCAAACCATTTCCATTCGTAACATCTTTCGGGCTCATTTAATATAGGTTCTTTATCTTCCATATCTTTGGCTAAGAACCCTACTTGGAGGTAATGTTCGTCTTTACGTACATCGTTTATAAGTCCTGCGAATTTAAATTCACGTGCTTCTAACCCTACCTCCTCTTCCAGCTCCCGAGCAGCAGCTCCCCTCATACTTTCTCCGTATTCCAAATGACCACCTGGTAAACCCCAGGTCCCTGCACCGTATACATTTTTTCTTTTTCCTAATAATAACTTTTTGTTTCTTACAACAAAAACATTTATTCCTATATGAAATTTTTCATATTTCTCTGCCATAAAATATTTTAAAAAAAACCCGATCAGTATCTCTCTTGGACAACGTTCGAATCTAGACAAGGTCTATTGTTTTAGAAAATCATTAATACATTGAAATGCTTCATCTAAATCATTATACTCTTTCAATATTATGTTCTTATTTCCTTTCATCATAGAAGATATTTTCTTCCCGTCTTCTGGTTTCCTACAAAGACACAAAATTCTTTTCCCCCATTCTTCAACTTTTGCTATCTCATAACCAACACCAAGAGAAGGGGTTGAAATTTCTGCAACAAAAACATCTGCCTCCTTAAGCCAAGACAGATCCCTTTCATAAATTTCTTCTTCAGATATATCTTTCTCTCCTAAATCAGTTAAATTTTTCTCTCCAATATGTTCGGTCAAAACCTGTCCGTATTTTTTAAGATATTCAATTATTTTAAAATAGGTATTTTGATCTTCTCTTCCAGCACGAATTGATCCTGCAAAATATATTTTCATAAATTTTTTGATTCGTTAGAGATGAATCAGGGGTTGCATCTATCCAACTTCAGAAGTGGCAAACATGCAACATCTGCGGCGGGAGTAGGATTCGAACCTACGGTACCTTTCGGTACAACTGTTTTCAAGACAGCCCTGTTAAACCAGACTCCAGCATCCCGCCTTATGCGGAGAGGGAGGGATTCGAACCCTCGATAAGGCTATTACACCCTATAGAAGTTTAGCAAACTTCCCCTTTCAACCACTCAGGCACCTCTCCGTATCTTTATTTTATCAAATAAATCTGTCGGCGTCAATTGATTTTTGGGAAATTTTATGATAAATTAAAAAAGTAAATGCGCCTGTAGCTCAGTGGATAGAGCGCGAAGTTGCGGACTTCGAGGTCGTAGGTTCGATTCCTACTAGGCGCACAATGACTCTCTCTACTCCTATTGAAAATATTTCTGGGATTGGGCCTGTTTTTCAGAAGAAATTAAAGAAATTAGGCATTAAAACAGTTCAGGATTTGCTTTTTCATTTTCCTCGCCGCTACGAGGATTTTTCTAATTTAATTCCTATTTCAAAAGTAAAAATAAATGAAATTTGTACAGTTTATGGAAAAATTCTGGAAATTAAAACCGCCAAAACCTGGAAGAGAAAAATGTTTCTAACCCAGGCAATTATAGAAGACAAAACCGGAGCAATAAAAGTAACCTGGTTTAACCAGCCCTATTTAACCAGAGTTTTAAAAAAAGAAGATAATGTTTTTCTTTCAGGAAAAGCAATAATATCAAAAAACGGCGTGTATTTATCAAGCCCTATTTATGAAAAAGGAGATTTGTCATCTGATTTAACTCATACTGGCCGGCTCATTCCGGTTTATCCGGAAACAGCTGGCTTGTCTTCAAGATGGCTCAGGTTTATTCTAAAACCTTTATTAACCAATCTTGAAAATCAAATCAATGAAACCCTGCCTAAAGAAATAATAAAAGAATATAATCTTATGCCAGTTAAGAAAGCTCTTTGGGAGGTTCATTTCCCGAGCTCTGTAAAATTATCGCAAAAAGCCCAAGAGAGATTTTCTTTTGAAGAACTTTTCTATATCCAGCTCTTTGTTTTAAGAGAAAGAAACCGTCTTAATCAGGAAAAATCAGTTTCTCTTCCAATTAAATTAGAAACAATTCAGGATTTTGTTAAGTCATTGTCATTTAAACTAACTGACGCGCAGAAAAAATCTGCCTGGCAGATTTTAAAGGATTTGGAAAGGCCAATACCAATGAACCGTCTTCTTGAAGGAGACGTTGGTTCTGGAAAAACTGTTGTTGCTGCAATGGCTGCTTTAAATACTATTAAGCAAGGATATCAAGCTGCTTTTATGGCTCCCACTGAAATTTTAGCTAAGCAACACTTCCAGGAAGTAGCTAAGCTCCTTAAAGATTTTAAAGTAAATATTGGTTTATTAACCGGGAAACAAGACCAGTTTCGTTCAAAAAAATTAAAAAACGAGGTAATAGAGATTTCCCGAAAAAAATTATTAGAAAAAACAATAAATGGCGAACTGGATATTTTAATTGGCACTCACGCTTTAATCCAAGACAAGGTAAAATTCGGGAAATTGGGACTGGTTATTTTGGACGAGCAGCACCGTTTTGGAGTAGAGCAGCGAGCCCGCCTCTGCAAGCAGAACGGACAGGCTAAAATTTTGCCTCATCTTCTATCTATGACTGCCACTCCTATCCCCCGTACTCTTGCTTTAACTGTTTATGGCGACCTGGACCTTTCTTTAATTAATGAATTACCAAAAGGCAGAAAAAAAATAATTACCAAGGTAATTAACCCAAAAGAAAGAGAAAAAACCCATGAGTTTATCGAAAAAGAAGTTAAAAAAGGAAGACAGGTTTTTGTAATTTGTCCTCGCATCGAGGCTGGTAATAAGGAAGCAAATGAAACAGACGTTTTAGGTTGGTCAGAAGTAAAAGCAGTAAAAGAAGAATATGAAAAACTTTCAAAAGAAATCTTCCCCGATTTAAAAGTAGAAATGCTTCATGGAAAAATGGCAACCAAAGAAAAAGAAAATATAATGAAGGATTTCAAAAACAAAAAAACTGATATCTTGGTTTCAACTTCAGTAATTGAAGTAGGAATTGATGTCCCTAACGCTACGGTAATGATGATTGAGGGAGCAGAACGTTTTGGCTTAGCTCAACTTCATCAGTTTAGAGGAAGAGTTGGTAGAGCAGGTTATCAATCATATTGTTTGTTATTTACTGACTCGCCTGCCAAAAAAACTCACCAGCGCCTAAAAGCTTTAATTACTTCTGAAGATGGATTTGCTTTAGCTGAAAAGGACTTGGAAATCAGAGGGCCTGGTGACTTTAGCGGCACCAGACAATGGGGAATTCCTGATTTGATGATGAATTCTCTAAAAGATATATCTTTGGTTGAAAAAACCAGAGAATCAGCAAAACAAATTCTATTAGAAGACCCCCAATTAAAAAAATATCCTTTTCTGCAGGATAAATTATCAAGATTCCGCCAACGCATCCACTTAGAATAAACAGCGATATCAATATACGAATGATATACCAATGATACGAATCCTGATGTACTATATGTTTTCTGTAGTGCTTACAGAATTTTTTTCAAATCAGAGAAGAAGTTCAGATGAAAAACCTTGACAAATTCTGGGAGTTTGCTATAATGGAATACAAAAGAAATACGGTGCTCAGGTCTTCCAGTCGCGGCCTGAATGCCGCGAGAACCGACTGGAGAGGTACTTCTTAAAACCCTAACAATACATGAGTGCCCATGTGTTAGGGTTTCTTTTTTTTATCCCATGATATTTTTTTACTTTTTGGTTTCTTAGAATAAAAGTAGGCCTGGCCTACTTCCTAACTTTTTCAGTAACCCAGAAGCCCATATATTTTCCCAGCAGCCAACGGGTTTGGGCGTCCAGAGCTGGAAGGGCAGTAAAAAATATCATCATTATAGGGAATAGAAGCCAGCCAAAAATAAAAACTAAATACTTAAAGCGACCATACTCTGGAGGTTTGGGCGGAAGCAAAAGAAAACTCAAATAAATAGAACTTAATAAACCAATCATAGCTAAAGTCATAAGTCGGCTGATTATCTTTGGTAAATTATAAGAAATTAAGGTGTGAGAAAACTCAGGTCCTCCCAAAGTTAGGGGAAGCCAACCCAATACAAAAATTATAATACTAGTAGTAGCCCAAGAAAGATGCCCTTCAATCAATTCAAGTCCCAAAGAAAGTTTTTTAAGAAAAGGGATTTTTTTATTTTTATAAAAGCCAAAGAGAAAATAGGCGATATCCCCCACTCCATAAGCCCACCTTCTTTGCTGCCGAAAAATATTAAACAAAGTTCTAAAAAAACTTTTCGCTACATTAGCATCCATAGAAATTGGGTAGTATAAGGGTTGAACTCGGTAATCTCCATTATGTTTCAAAAAGCATTGCCAGAAAATTCTTGAGTCGTCTGAAACAACATTTGTTTGCTTAAAATCAACATCAACTAATGCCTTAAAACTCATTGAATGAGAGGAAAAGGTTACCAGTTTTTCCGGCCTTTCCTGATTCATAGCATGCCAGAAGCTTGAGGAAAAAGAAAAAACTCGGGAAATCGCCGGGGCTTGCCAGATATTATTGACAAAAAGGGGGATTGGCTGAAAACTGGTTTTAGTTGGTTTTTCCGAAGTTAAATAGTGGTAAGTCAGACAACTAAAATATTTTGGGAAAACACAGGTATCAACATCAAAAGAGGAAAAAATTATATTTTCATAAGGGATTTTCAGCGAGTCAATAATCTCTTCTTTTGCTTTTTTAGTTGCCCAGGTTTCATTTGAACCCTTACCTGCGATTTCGCCCGGTAAATTAGCTGGATGCCAGGTGACTAAAAATTTAAAAAATTTTGAGCTAAATTCTTTTTCAATTTCTTTAACTGTCTTTTCTATAGAGCCCCTAACCTTTTCCTCGCAAGCTAAAACTATAATCATTTTATCTTTCGGATAATTCGTATTCTCTAAACTTTTAAAAGTATCCCGAACAATTTCTAAAGATTCTTCATACATTGGAATAACAATCAAATGATAAAGGGTTTTCCAATTCTTTGTAGCCAGTAATTTACTAAGTTTTCCAAGCCAGTTAATTTTTTCGTGCTCTGCCATTTTTTTATAGCCTGACCAAAGATGTAAAGAAAAATAAATCGTCCGGAAAAACCAAAATATTACAAAAATTATAATAAAAACAGCAACCCAAAAGGGCTGTTTCCAAGAAAGAAAAATAGCTAAAAATAAAATTCCCCAAGATAGGGCTCCGGGAAAAATTTCAAATAATCTAAAAAGAAACCTCTCTCTTGGATTTTTTAAATCTGTAGCTCTGCCAATTTTAAGATAGTAATTTTTTTGTTCCATTATATCCTGTATAATAGCACTTTTTTTAGAAAAAAAAGAGGCGATCCAATATTTTGGGATCGCCCTGGTACTTTGTGTTGCGGGTGTAATGTGTTATTGTTTTTCCGCTTCTTTCT
This sequence comes from Patescibacteria group bacterium, assembly GCA_020148045.1. Lineage (NCBI taxonomy): Bacteria > Patescibacteria group bacterium. The sequence continues at coordinate 39,765 of JAHCRG010000016.1, read as the reverse complement.
TGATTTCTTGCTGGAGATTTAATTTCTCCACTTCCAGCCTTAACTTCTCTACTTCTTTCCGAAGTTCTTCGTTTCCCTGGGCTATTGACCCTTTTCTCACCAAGACCCTATTGTTCCGGGTTCTGATTTGTTGATGCCTAAACCGCTGTTCTCTTTCAGCCATAGTCAGCGTTCGATTGGTTGCTGATATCTGACTGTTTAATACTCGATTGTTTGCTGAATTCTGGTCTAGCATTTGAAGCACATCCATTGCTAATCCGCCATAACCTACTACTCTCCTGAGCGTACGATCACGCCCACAGCCATATCCGCCATAATAGCGGCGGCCACCGAACCCACCACGTATTAGACGCGACAAATTATAGCCGCCACCTATACGTGGAAAACATCCGGTATGACGTGTCACTTCACTCCGTGCAATGTATCCCCAGTTAACTTGTGCATTTGCCACATCTGTGTTAATGCCAATCAGTACTAATCCTATTGTGATTGTCAAAATTAAGCGTTTCATTTTACTACCTCTCTTTCTTTAAAAGGTTACCATTTACACCCATTGTTTAATTTTCAAAGTACACCTGTATTATAGCATACCTATATATTTTGTCAAGCCCTTTGGGCTTTTTTGTGGTATTTTTAATTTTTGCGGCCCCACGGGTAGTCGAAACCCGGTTTTTTGATTGAAAATCAAATGTCCTAACCACTAGACGATGGGGCCAATTTATTTTTTATTCTATCATAAAAATTGAAAAAAATCAAGTTTTTAGATAAGATAATGGAATATGAATATTTTATCAATAGAGACATCCTGCGATGATACTTGCGTAGCAATTATAGAAGCAAAAGGACAAAGACGTCCTCGTTTTAATATTTTATCAAATATTGTTTCTTCGCAAGTAGAAATTCATAAAAAATGGGGAGGAGTATACCCTACTCTAGCCAAAAGAGAACACCAAAAGAATCTGCCTCTTGTGTTGGAAAAAGCATTAAAGAAAGCAAAAAACCCTAAAATTGATTTAATCACAGTAACCGTTGGGCCTGGCTTGGAGCCTTGTTTGTGGGTAGGAGTAAACTTTGCCAAAGCCCTGGCGAATTTCTGGAATTTGCCGATTGTACCAGTTAACCATATTGAAGCGCACATCTTTGCCAACTTCATCAAAGAACAAAAAACAAAGAACAAAGAACAGTTATTTCCGGCGATTTGTTTAGTGGTAAGCGGGGGGCATACGCAATTGATATTAATGAAAGATTTTGGGAAATACAAAATTCTTGGAGAAACAAGGGATGACGCGGCAGGAGAATGTTTTGACAAAGTAGCTAAGATTTTAGGCCTTGAATATCCCGGAGGACCAGCTATCGCCATTGAAGCGAGCAGAACGAACAGAGGCCCGTCCTCTGTCAGTTTGCCGAGGCCGATGATAAAGCAGAAAAATTATGATTTTAGTTTCTCTGGCCTGAAAACTGCTGTTTTGTATAATTTTAAAACCCAGCCCCAAAGGATAAGAAAAAGTAAGAAATATATTCGGGAAATGTGTAAAGAAACTCAACAAGCAATTATTGATGTCCTGGTTAAAAAAACCATCAAAGCAGCAAAAGATTATAAAGCGGAAAGCATAATTTTAGGGGGCGGCGTTTCAGCCAATAAAGAACTCCGTAAGCAATTCCAACGAAGAATTCAAAAAGAAAAATTAAGTTTCAGGTTTCAGGTTCCAAGTTTTAAGTTCTGTACTGACAATGCAGTAATGATAGGAATAGCAGGATATTTCAATTGGCTCAAAGGAAAGGGCAAACCCTGGAAGAAAATTAAAGCTGATGCTAATTTAAAAATATGTTAAAATGAACCTACATGAAACTATCTAAAACTTATAGTCCTAAAGACGTTGAAGACAGAATCTATAAGCTCTGGCTTAAGAGTGGTTTTTTCAATCCAGATAAACTTCCCAAACGCCACAAAAAGCCATATACAATTGTTATCCCTCCACCAAATGTTACTGGCGGACTTCATATGGGCCATGCTCTGAATGCAGTTATTCAAGATACTCTAATTCGTTGGAAAAGAATGCAGGGATTTAAAGCCCTTTGGCTCCCTGGAACAGACCACGCCGGAATTGCTACCCAAAACGTAGTTGAGAAAAAACTTAAAAAAGAGGGCTTAACCAGATTTGATTTGGGCCGAGAAAAATTCATCAAGGAAATATGGAAATGGAAAGATAAATACGGAGATATTATTTTAGACCAGTTAAAAAAATTGGGCTGCTCTTGCGATTGGTCCAAAACCAGATTCACTATGGATAAAGATTATTCTCTTGCAGTTAAAGAGGCCTTTTTACATTATTATAAAAAGGGGTGGATTTATCGGGGAAAAAGAGCTGTTAATTGGTGTCCAAGATGTTACACAAGTTTGTCAGACCTTGAGGTTGTATATAAAGAAGAACCAGCTGAAATGTATTACATTAAATACGGGCCTATTACCATTGCTACGGTTAGGCCGGAAACAAAATTAGGTGACACCGCCGTGGCGGTGAATCCGAAAGACCCGAGATATAAAAAATACATTGGTAAAACCATTGTTATTCAAACCGTTTTAGGTAAAAATAAAATGAAGGTTATTGGAGATAGAGCAGTTGATATGAGTTTTGGTACCGGCGCTATGAAGGTAACACCTGCCCATGATCTTCATGATTTTGAAATAGGCGAAAAATACAAACTTGAAAAAAAACAAGTAATCGGTCCGGATGGACGAATGACAAAACTGGCTGAAAAATATGCTGGGCTCACGGTGATGAAAGCGAGAAAGCAGATTGTAGAAGATATGAAAAAAATTGGAATTTTGGAGAAAACAGAACCATATACCCATAATATTGCCCGTTGTTATAGATGTAATACTGTTCTGGAACCAATTCTTTCTAAGCAATGGTTTTTGAAAATGGACAAATTAGCTAAAATGGCAGAAAAACCAGTAAAAGAGGGTAAAATAAAATTTCATCCCAAAAGTTTTGAAAAACCATATTTTGATTGGCTGAAAAATATAAAAGATTGGTGTATTTCCCGCCAAATCTGGTGGGGCCATAAGATTCCCTTAAAAGAAGAAAAAGATGTCTTAGATACTTGGTTTAGCTCTGCTCTCTGGCCTTTTGCCACGCTCGGCTGGCCCTCTTCGGTTAAAGACCTTAAAACTTTTTATCCTACCGATGTTTTGAGTACTGCTCGAGATATAATAAATCTTTGGGTTGCCCGGATGATTTTTTCTGGAATAGAGTTTATGGAAAAAATTCCATTTAAAGATGTTTATATTCATAGCACTATCCTAACCAGAGAGGGAAAAAGAATGTCAAAGTCCCTTGGCACCGGCGTAGACCCGATAAATCTTATCAATGACTATGGCGCTGACGCTACTCGTTTTGGAATTGCCTACCAAATTATGGGAGGCCAAGATATGAGATTTGTAAAAGATAATATGATAATGGGGAAAAAGTTTTGTAATAAAATATGGAATGCAAGCCGATTTGTCTTGGGACAAATCGGAATTTCTAATTTCGAATTTCTAATTTCTAAACCCAAGGAGAAGAATTTAACCTCTGCGGATAAAAGGATTTTAAAACAGTTAAACAAAACAACAAAGTCAGTTAATAATGATTTGGAGAATTTTCGGTTTGGGAAGGCAACCCATACTTTATATAATTTCTTTTGGCATGATTTTTGTGATGTATATATTGAAGCATCTAAAAAGCAAGATAATAAAAAAACTCAAAAGATTTTACTTTATGTTCTATCATCTTCTTTAAAACTTTTACATCCATTTATTCCATTTATAACAGAAGAAATTTATCAGAAAATACCCATTAAGAACAAAACGAAATGCTTAATGATTGAAAAATGGCCAAAATCATGATTTATCTCCTCTACATCTTTCTTGGTTTAGCTCCCAGTGTTATCTGGCTTCTCTTTTACTTGCGAAAAGATGCTCATCCTGAATCAAACAGAATGATTTTAAAAATTTTCTTTTATGGAATGCTAGCAGCTATAATAGCTGCCCTGATAGAAATAGGAATTTCCGGAGCTTTAGTTATAGTTGGCGAAAACTGGTTTAAAACTTTCCCTTTTTTATTTTTTGCTTTATACCACTTCCTTATAATAGCTTTGGTGGAAGAGTGCTCTAAATATCTAATTGTTAGAGAAAAAGTAATAAATAATCCAGAATTTGATGAACCTGTAGATACTATACTTTATATGATTATTATAGCTTTAGGTTTTGCTGCTTTGGAGAATATCCTGGTTTTATTTTCCGGAAAAGGGCCTCTTCTTTTTGGTGAAGCCATAGCTATTACTTCTTTCCGTTTTATCGGAGCTACTTTTTTGCATGCTTTATGTTCCGGAACTCTGGGCTATTTTTTGGCTCTATCTTTTTTTGAATCTAAAAAACGGCTGAAATTAATTATCAAAGGAGTAGTAATTGCTACTCTCTTGCATGGTCTCTTCAATATTTCTATAATAGGAATTGAGGAAGGACTAACGAGTCAAAATTCTCTCTTATTAACTTCCTCAGTTATCTCTTTAGTTATTATTTTAAGCGGTCTTGCCTTTTTTGTTTCCTTCGGCTTTAGGAAACTTAAGAAAATGGCAAGTGTCTGCAAGATAAAATGACAGATTTTTTTGAGAAACTTAAAAAAGGAATGGATGTTGAAGAATTACCAGAAGAAGAATCTTCCGTTGTTTTGGCTGCTGCTAAAACTAAACCAGAGAAAAGAAAAAAGCCAGTAAATCCCGCTAGAGATTACAAAGGTAAAGAAGAAACACCAAGAAAGAAAATCTCTAACGGGGTAAAGAAAGCCAAAAAGATTGAAATAAAAAAGGAAAAAACTGAAAAGAAAAAGATTGAAACAGGAAAGGAAAAAAAATGGTTTGAACCAGAGGGGCAATTAACGATTGATGTTTATCAAACAGATAAAGAAATTATTATTCAGTCAGCTATTGCTGGAATAGAGCCAGAAGATTTAGATATCACTATTGAAAATGATTTAGTCATCATAAGGGGAAATAGAGAAAGGAAATTTACAGAAGAGAAAAAAAATTATTTTTATCAAGAATGTTATTGGGGCAGGTTTTCCAGAGAGATTATTCTACCTGCAGAAGTTGACAGCTCAAGAGCTGAAGCCACAATAGAAAATGGAATTTTAACTATTAGAATACCAAAAATTGAAAGAGAAAAGAAAAGAAAGATAGCTGTGAGAGAATAGTAACAGCAAACAGTAAACAGTAAACAGTAAACAGTAAACAAAAGCCGCCTTATCGGGCGGTTTTTTGTGCCCTCGGCAGGATTCGAACCCGCAACCTTTTCAGGACGTGGTCCTAAACCACGCGTGTATTCCAGTTCCACCACGAGGGCTTTTTTTATTATACCTTTTTTATATAAAAAATCAACCCCGTTAGAGGTTACAACGCTAAGATGAAAGCACAAAACGAAAGAACCTCTAACGGGGTTACAATACAAATATTATTCTTTTAGTCTACCTAAAAAGATTATGTTACCTTGCTACATAACTTACAAGCATCACTAATCCTTTGGCAAGGAAAGCTACTAACACTCCAATCACAGCATACATAACAAAATCTCTTGCTCTTTTTGTCTTATCGGGATCTCCGGCTGCTGTAACAAAAAAGTAAGCAGCAATTATAATGGCGATAGCAGCTATAACTAATAAAAATCCAAAAAGGTAATTAGTGACACTGTCGAGCGTATCTACGACATCGTAAGTTAACCAGCCGGGCGCAGTAATAGGACCTGGTTGTGCCTGTGCTAATGCCAATACTGGAATAGATAGAAGACTTGTTAAAATCAAGCTTACTAAAACTTTTTTCATTTTTTTGTCAAAGTTATTAAGTTTGAGGTCGACCTTTATAATTTATAACGGTTATAATTTTAAGGTGTTGTTGGCGGTATTGGTATACCAAACATTTCTACAAAAAATACAATCAATGCTTTAGCTAAAAAAACAATAAGTAATCCAATTAGAACCCAGAGAATCATTTTTTTAGCTGTCTGGATTTTTTCTGGGTCGCCGGCTGCTGTTATAAAGTAAAATCCAGCAACAATAAACATTATCGGAGCTATGGCTATGGCAAGGTAAAATATAAAATCAATAAGTTTATCTATCAAATCCCAGAAACTTTGAGCTTTTAAAGGATTCTCAATTGTAACTCCTTGAACTGTTAAGGGAATAAGAAAAGAAATTAACAGCAAGAAAAATATTAATTTGGATAGATAGGGTTTCATTAATGATTCATTCTAACATATAAACATTTAAACATGCAAGCATATGTTAAAATGTTAAAATGATTTTAGGGTTTTTCAAAAATAAGTCCAAAATGATATTTTCCTGCTTCAAATTCTTTTTCTAATTTAAATCCTATTTTCTCCGTGATTTTTTTTACTTCTTTTGGAGAAATCCTTCCCTCCTCAGGTCCTTGGGGCGCCTTGGGTGCCCAGTCAATTACTACTAATTTCCCTTTATTTTTCAAAACTCTCTCTGCTTCTGATATTATAGCATTTTTATCTTTTATTTGAAAAAGTACGTTGGGGATAAATACCAAATCCACTGAAGATCTAGTTAATGTTGAACCTTTTGGTTTTTCTAAATCAGAGCAGATAGTTCTAATATTAGTGATATTTTCCAAAAGGGCTCGGCTTTTTAAAGCAGAGAGGGGAGCTCGCTGAATATCTAAACCATAAACTAATCCCTCTTCCAATCTTTTTGCCAAAGGAATAGCAAAACCGCCTGAACCACAACCAAACTCAGCTGCAACCATATCCAGACGCAGCTCAAGTTGGTCTAATACTTCTTCTGGATTTAGAAAAGACTGATTCATGTTTAAATGCAGGTGGCTGAAGCAACTTTGTCTCTTTCGTCTAATCTCATTATTTTTACTCCTTGAGTTGCTCGGCTGATTTTGGGAATTGAGGAAATCTTTGCCCTAATTACCTGACCCTTTTGAGAAATAACAATCAAATCTTCCTCCTCGCCTGTTAAAAGCCTTGAGGCAACCAGTTCTCCGGTTTTGGTAGTAATATTAGCTGTTTTAATGCCCGTTCCTCCTCTTCCTTGCAATTTGTATTCTCTCAAATCTGTTCTCTTCCCATACCCATTCTCTGTCACTACTAATAAATATTTTCTTGTTTCTTGTTTCTTGTTTCTTGTTTCTTGTTCTATCATGTCCATCCCCACCACCTTATCTCCCTTTCTTAACCTAATTCCCTTGACACCCGAAGCCGGTCTCCCCATTTCTCTTATATCTTGCTCTTTAAATCGGATGGATTGGCCTTTTTTTGTTACTATAATTATCTCATTTTGGCCGGTGCTCTTGGCAACTTTTTTTAAAAGGTCGCTTTTTCTAAGTTTTATTGCAATCAAGCCGGACCTCCGAACATTTTTAAACTCCCCCAAAGCAGTTTTCTTTATTATACCATTTTGGGTTACCATTACTAAATTTTTTATCCCCAGATTGATGTCCTCCTTACCGAGAGTCATTAAAGATAAAACCTTTTCTTCAGGGGAAACCTCAATGAAATTCAAAAGGCCTCTGCCCCGAGCCACCCGTGCCCCTTCAGGAATTTCATAAACCAAAGTTCTGAAAACTTTTCCCGAATCAATAAAGAAAAGCAATGAGTCGTGTGTCTGAGCTAAAAGAAAATGCTCAACAACATCATCCTGTAAGGTTTTCATTCCCAAAATCCCCTTTCCTCCTCTTCTTTGAATTTTATAAGTGGCAGGATTTATTCTCTTAATATAACCCCCCCGGGTTAAGGTAATAATTGTCTCCTCTAAGGGGATTAAATCCTCTTCTGCAATCTCTCCAACTTTTTGAGCAAAAACTTTTGTTTTCCTTTCATCCCCAAAATTCTCTTTAAGTTCTTCTAATTCTTTTTTGACAACTTCTTTTATTTTCTGAGGGCTTTTAAGAATTGCCGTAAACTCTTTAATTTTAGCCCGCATTTCTTTAAGTTCATCCTCAATTTTCTTTCTTTCTAACTTTGCCAAAGCAGCTAATTTTGTTTCTAAAATAGCATTAGCCTGAATTTCAGTTAATTTAAATTTCTTGATTAAATTCTTCTGAGCTTCCTCTCTATTTTTTGAGGCCTTAATCGTTTTTATTACCGCATCAATCTTTGTCAGGCACTTGTTTAAACCTTCTAAAATATGGGTTCTTTCTTTGGCCCGCTCTAAATCATATTTTGTCCTTCTAACAACCACTTCTTTCCTGTGAACGATAAAATAATTTAAAAAGTCAACAAGCGATAATACCCTTGGCTGAATTCCATCTACCAGGGCTAACATATTTAGATGAAAGGTTTTTTGCAAATCACTAAACTTGTAAAGCCGGTTTAAAACCTTCTTGGGATAAGCGTCTCTTTGAAGGTCAAGCACAATTCTCATCCCTTCTCTGTCTGATTCATCCCTGATATCCTTTATCCCTTGAATTCTTTTGTCTTGAACCAATTTGGCAAACTGCTCAATTAAACTTGACTTTTGAACTTGGAAAGGAATCTCAGTAATAATAATTTGTTGACGCCGTTCCTTTTTTTCCACTGCCTCTGCTTTCCCACGAACTACAATTGGCCCTTTCCCTTGAGAATAGGCGGAAATTATTTCTTTTTTGCCAAAAATTGCCCCTCCGGTTGGGAAATCCGGACCTCTGATGAATTTAAAAAGGTCCTCGATTGTTACCTTAGGATGGTCAATCAAGTAAATTAAAGCGTCTGAAACTTCAGAAAGATTGTGAGGAGGGATATTAGTAGCCATCCCAACGGCAATTCCCAAAGAACCATTTAAAAGAAGTTGAGGCAGAGGAGAGGGTGAAACTATTGGTTCTTTTCTTGTACCATCATAGTTAGGTCTAAAATCAACTGTATCTTTTCCAATATCTCTTAACATTTCTTCGCCAATTTTTGAGAGCTTCATCTCGGTATATCTCATAGCTGCAAACTCGCTCGGATCGTCAATAGAGCCTACATTCCCTTGTCCTTGAATCAAAGGATATCTTAATGAAAAATCTTGAGCCATTCTCATTGCAGCATCATAAACTGCCTGGTCGCCGTGAGGATGGAATTTCCCAAGAACTTCTCCAATTACGGCAGCCGATTTTCTAAATTTAGCAGTATATCCTAGTCCCATCTCGTGCATGGCATACAAAATTCGGCGATGAACAGGTTTTAAGCCATCGCGAACATCAGGAAGGGCTCGCGAAATAATAACTGACATTGCGTAATCAATGTAGGACTCTCTCATCTCTTCGGTTATCTCCCGATCCCTTATACTCCCCACTTTGCTTGTTGTTTTCTGTTCTTTATTCATTGATTGCAGGCATCTCTATTTTAGGAACATTTAATTCTTGAATAATGTTTTGTGATTCAAGCTTTTGAATTCCTTTATACGAGCTATTAATCCATAAAACTGCTAAAACCAAACCCACTATAATGACCACTGACCAAAGAATCATCTTTCTTACATGTTCTGGCTGTTTCTGAAGTTTTTTTAAGATATTCACGATTACGGTTTCAACACAATTATTTTTGCTTCCTCAGAAGAAATGTCTTTTTTCCTAATAGATAACTTAGGTAATGGCTCTAAGGATTTTATCCCCAGAGCTTTTAAAAATTTACCTATTCCTTCAAGCTTGATTTTAAGTTTGGGAATTTGATAATGCATTGGTATTGTAATTTTGGGTTCAATCTGAGCCATTACTTTTATTGCCTCGCCAGCGTCAATTGTATAAATTCCTCCAACCGGAATCATTAGTATGTCAACTTCACCAATTTTATCAAGTTGGTCAGAACTTAATTCTTTTTGACCCAGGTCCCCTAAATGGCACATTCGCATTCCCTCTGTCTCAATAGTATAAATTGTTACATTTCCTCTTTTTGCTCCTTGAGAGTTATCATGAAAACCAGAAATCCCTTGAACAAAGACTCCTTTTATTTCATATTCACCAGGTCCTTTTATAACCAAGGGCTGACCAGAAACTGCCTTAATATTGTTATGGTCAAAATGGTCGTGGCTGACCAACACAACATCAGCTTCAAGCTTTCTGGGAAGCTTTAAGCCAATATCCCCTCCAAAGGGGTCAATTATAATTGAGACGTGATTGTTTTTCCCCTGCGCTGAGGAAATTTGAAAACAAGATTGTCCGTACCAAGTAATGTTCATAATTATATTACTATATTTTTTTATTTTATCATAAATAAAACTTAGTTTCAATCCTTCAAGTGTTTAAATCGTCGATTTAAACGTTAAATAAATGTTGCCATAATACAAATTCTATGTTATATATATTGATATGAAAGAAATAATTGAAAAAAATGATTTATTAAAACCACCCAAGGTTGGCGAGATTGTTCAGGGAAAAATTGTAGGAAAAGGCAAGGCCTCGGTGTTTTTGGATTTGGGAACTTTGGGAACAGGAATAATTTATGGGAAAGAATTTTACGAAGCAAAAGATAAATTGAAAGATTTAAAAATCGGGGATAGTGTCTTTACAAAAATAACTGACCTTGAAAATGAAGAAGGTTACATTGAACTTTCTTTAACTAAAGCAGGGAAAGAACTTGCCTGGGCGCAGCTCTCAGAGAAAAAGGGAGAAGATGAAAGTATCGTTGTAAAAATTTCAGGAGCAAACAAGGGAGGACTCTTAACAGAGGTATCGGGAATTCCTGCCTTTCTGCCGGTCTCTCAGCTCTCTCTTGCTAATTATCCTAAAATAGAAGGAGGGGATACTCAGAAAATTTTAAGAGCCCTTCAGAAATTTATTGGAAAAGAGATGGAAGTAAAAATATTTGACTTTGACCAAAAGGAAGAAAAACTCATTTTATCTGAGAAGGCAAAAGAAACCAAAAAAATAAAAGAAATCTTAAAAAATTACAAAATAGGAGATGCGGTTGAAGGAGAAATTACTGGTGTTGTAAATTTCGGCGCATTTATAAAATTCTCGCCCTCCGTAGCGGCAACGAAAGGAGGTCCCGCCGAGGAAACTCCGGAAAACTTAGAAGGCCTTATTCACATCTCTGAATTAGATTGGCAACTAATTGAAGACCCTTCAGAAATAGTTAAAGTTGGCCAAAAAGTTAAAGCAAAAATTATTGATATTTCAAATGGTAAGGTTTCCTTATCTCTAAAAGCCCTGAAAAAAGACCCTTGGAAGAATATTGAAAAAAAATATAAAAAGGGTGATATTGCAAAAGGGGAAGTAACAAAATTTAATCCCTTTGGCGCTTTTATTAAAATCTCTCCCCAAATTCAGGGATTGTGCCATGTTTCTGAATTTGGTTCTCAGAAAAAAATGGAGGAAACTCTGAAAATTGGAGAAAAATGCGACTTTAAAATCTTATTAATTGAGCCGGCTGAACACCGAATGACCCTGAAACTTTTACCCTGACACCAATGAAATTGGTAGTAATGGGCTTGACCCCGTAGAAGAATTCCGACAAAAAAATATTTTTTATCTCCATGTCCGGTAGTCCCTGGCATTAAAATAGCAGGGGCTTTTCTTTATAGTTGAAATCTCTTGAAAAATATGGTAAATTAAGTAATATGACAAGTTAACTTACAATTATGAAATCTCTGGTTAAAAATTTTGTTTTTATTCTGCTTATCTTTCTGATAATTTCAGCAGTTTTTGCTTTATTTTCCCAGCCCTTTAAAAAGGAAAAAGAAATTTCTTTGACACAATTAGTTGAGGAGATTAATCAGGAAAAAATTAAAAAAATTACTGTTTCTGGCTCAGAGCTTTCTATCTTATATCAAGATGAAACAACGGCAAAATCAAGAAAAGAAACAGAAAGTTCTCTTTCTGAGTCTTTGATGAATCTGGGGATAGATTCAGAAAAATTAAAAAAAGTAGAAATTGAGGCAAAAAAAGAGCAAGGAACCTGGCTCTGGTTAGGACCTGTCTTGATGTTTGGACTTCCTCTTTTGCTTTTTGGTCTATTTTTCTGGATGATTTTCCGCCAGGCAAAAGCTGGAGCTACCCAGGCATTTAGTTTTACCAAAGCCAGAGCTCGACTTTTCGGCGCTGAAGGACATCCTAAAGAAAAAATCACTTTCAAGGATGTGGCTGGTTTAAAAGAGGCCAAAGAAGAATTGAAAGAGGTTGTTGATTTTCTAAAAAATCCTAAAAAATATTTAAAAATAGGGGCAAGGATTCCAAGAGGAGTCCTCTTAATGGGCCCAGCCGGCACAGGAAAAACCCTTTTGGCCCGTGCCGTGGCAGGGCAGGCTAATGTACCTTTTTTTCATATTTCAGGTTCAGAATTCGTAGAGATGTTTGTAGGAGTGGGCGCAGGAAGAGTACGTGATCTCTTTTCTACCGCCAAAAAAGCAGCTCCTTCAATTATTTTTATTGATGAACTTGATGCTATTGGCAGACACAGAGGAGCTGGTCTTGGTGGAGGACATGATGAAAGGGAACAAACTTTAAATCAAATTTTAGTAGAAATGGACGGTTTTGAAAGAGAAACCCAGGTCATAGTTATCTCTGCGACGAATCGCCCGGATATTTTGGATCCAGCTCTTTTGCGACCTGGCAGGTTTGACCGAAAAGTAGTTTTGGACCTGCCAGATGTTAATGGCCGGAAACAGATTTTGGAAATTCACTGTCAGGGCAAGCCCTTGGCTTCAAGTGTTAATTTAAGAGAAATTGCTGAAAGAACTCCAGGATTTTCTGGTGCTGACATAGCTAATGTTGTTAATGAAGCAGCTATCTTAGCTGCCAGAAGAAATAAAAATCAAGTTTATCAAAAAGAGTTTTTAGAATCGATTGAAAAGGTTTTATTAGGGCCTGAAAGAAAAAGCCATATTTTATCCAAAAAAGAAAAGGAAATTGCTGCTTTCCATGAAGCAGGCCATGCTTTAGTTTCTGCCTCTCTGCCTGAAGCTGAACCAGTCAGGAAAATCTCAATTATTGCCAGAGGTATGGCAGCTGGCTACACCTTAAAAATGCCAGCCGAGGAAAGGAAAATTAAAACAAAAAAAGAATTTTTAGCTGAACTAGCGACTTTACTTGGTGGTTACTGCGCTGAAAAGTTGAAATTTAGAGAAATTACCACTGGAGCAGCTAATGATTTAAAAAGAGCTTCTGACTTAGCTAGAAAATTAGTTAAAGAATACGGGATGTCTCAATTAGGACCAATCTCCTTTGGAGAAAAGGAAGAATTAGTTTTTCTAGGAAAAGAAATTTCAGAACAGAGAAATTATTCTGAAAAAGTAGCTGCCCAAATTGACAAAGAAGTTGAAAAATTTGTTAAAAACGCAGAAAAACAAGCAACAAAAATTTTAACTAAAAGAAAAAAATTACTTAATAAAATTGCCCAGACCTTAATTGTCAAAGAAACCATTGAAAAAGAAGAATTTGAGAGATTAGTAAAACAGAGGGCACCCGCCTTCGTCCCACAAAAAAATAAAAAACCAAGCAGAAAACCTGTCCCCTCCTTGAAAATCAAAATGAAAGAGGTAAGATAATTATTATGCGCACGTAGCTCAATGGCGGAGCAAGGTCCTTATAAGGCCGAGGTTGATGGTTCGAATCCATCCGTGCGCACAATAATGGGCGCTTGGCGCAGTGGTTAGCGCGTCTCGGTGACATCGAGAAGGTCGTGGGTCCGAATCCCTCAGCGCCCACATGGAGACGAAAATAATTTATGAGGATAATGATGTCTTGGTGATTGATAAACCAGCAGGGATTGTAACGAGTGATTTATATCCTGATTTGAAAAAAGTTCATAGGTTAGATAAAGAAACTTCGGGAGTTCTTCTAATCGCAAAAAATGATAAGGCCTTGATTTTTTTGCAAAAACAATTTAAAAATAGAAAGGTAAAAAAGAAATATATTACTTTAGTTGTTGGAAATCTTAAAAATAATCAAGGGGTGATTGAAGCCTTAATTGGTAGAGCTCCGAAAGACAGAAAAAAGCAAAAAGTTTATCTTCCTGCTGAGCCTGGCTCCAAAGGAAAAAGAGAAGCAATTAGTGAATATAAGGTGATAGAAAGATTTAAAGATTACACTTTAGTTGAAGTTGCTCCCAAAACAGGAAGAAAGCATCAAATCAGATGCCATTTTTCTTATCTTGGCCATCCAATTGCTGGAGATAAAATGTATGGTTTTAAAAATCAGCCCTGCCCAGAAGGATTGAAACGCCAATTTTTACATGCCAGCTACATTAAAATAAAGCTGCCAGATGGAGAAATAAAAGAATTTAAGTCAGCATTGCCAGATGATTTAAAATTATGCCTACAAAAATTGAAACTTTTACCAAAACCCAATTAAAAAAAGGTCTGCCTGACATCCGTCCAGGTGATACTGTTCGGGTTTATCAAAAGGTCAAAGAAAAAGATAAGGAGCGACTTCAGGCCTTTGAGGGTATAGTTCTTGCCAAAAAGCATGGAAAAGGAATTTCTGCTACAATAACTGTAAGAAAAGTGATTTCTGGGATTGGAGTAGAGAAAATTTTTCCTATTCACTCCCTGACTATTGAAAAAATAGAAATTTTAAAAAGAGGAAAAGTTAGGAGGGCAAAGCTTTATTACTTAAGAAAAGCGAAAGGCAAAAAAGCCCGGCTAAAAAGGAAAGAATTTACTGAAGCAATAGCTGAGGAAGAACCAAAAGAAGAAATCGTTAGAGAAAAACCAACGGAAGAGAAAAAAGAAGAGCCCAGGTGATGGAATCGGTATACATACATGGTTGAGGGCCATGGCTCGTAAGAGCGTGTGGGTTCAAGTCCCACCCTGGGCACATGGGCGGTTAGCTCAGTGGTTAGAGTGCCTCGTTTACACCGAGGAGGTCGTAGGTCCGAATCCTTCACCGCCCACCACTGGAAATTTTTGGAAAAATGTAATAAAATTTAATTAGGCCGCGATAGCTCAGGTAGTTAGAGCACAGCTCTGAAAAAGCTGGGGTGGTCAGTGCAAGTCTGACTCGCGGCACTAAGTCCAGCTACGCTGTCTCTGCGGGCTTCGCCCGCCGAAGCCAGCTACGGCTGACGAAGGCGGGTGTCGTATAGTGGTTATTATGCAACCTTGCCAAGGTTGAGATGGCGGTTCAATTCCGCTCACCCGCTCACTCGAAAAATACCTAAAAAGACTTGACAAGGCCTGTGGATAAGTTAATATGATAAAACCCCTAAAATTGGGGTTTTAGAATGGATATTTATATTGAAAAAGAGGATCCTTATCTGGGAGCCAAAAAAATCTTAGTTATTTTAATAACGGCTGGAATTCTTGCCAGTGGTTTAGGATTAGGAATAACAAAAATGCAGCAGGCAAAAGCCGATGAGCCGGCTTCTGCTTTAGAACTGGCTACAATCCAAGAAAATTCTCTCTTAGCAGTATCTAATCCCGAAGCTCCTGTTAAAGTCAAGAAAGTAAAAGTGGTAGTCACTGCTTATTCCAGTACTACTTGGCAGACAGACAATACTCCATTTCTAACCGCTTCAGGAAAAACAGTTGAACAAGGAATTGTAGCTAATAATAGGTACTCCTTTGGGACCGAGATAAGATTTCCTGAGATTTACGGAGATAAAGTTTTTGTAGTCGAGGACCGAATGAATTGGAAAAAAGGATCTTATCATTTTGATATCTGGATGGATTCTTATGAAGAAGCCAAAAGCTTTGGGGTAAAAATAGTTGAAGCCGAAATTTTAGAAAACTAAAACATAAAACCTTAAAGCCCCCGCCAAGACGGGGGCTTTTTTTATTTGTGCCGGGGGCGGGACTCCAACCCGCACGGAGTTTTATCTCCAAAGGATTTTAAGTCCTTCATGTCTAGCAATTCCATCACCCCGGCATGTCTTGAGGCCTGGGCGAGATTTGCACTCGCGTATAACAGTTTTGCAAACTGCCGCCTTAGCTACTTGGCTACCAGGCCACTATTTTATTATAACATTTTCTTACTCTTTTTTCAACCCTTCTCTTCATTTTTTATCTCCTCCAAAAGCTCCTCAACCCTTGCTGCTTCCTCAGTTTTTTCTTCTTTTTTAAATTCTATTTTAGGAATTGGTCTCATTTTTAAACGTCTGTTTAGGGTCTGCTGAATATCATAAATTCTTCTATTTAAAATCTCGAAAACTTCATCAATATTATCTTCAGACATTACTGAAATATATATTTTTGCCTGATTCAAATTCACCGAACTTTCCACCCGGGTAATAGTTACTAAAGTATCCTTTGGAAAACCAACCTCTTTTAAAAGAATCTGACTTAACTCATTTTTTATCAACGCATTAACGCGTTGAATGCGATTACTCATATTATAATTCTCCTTTTCTTCTCTCCTCTGTGTATACCCACAGCACGTCCCCTTCTTCCATCTTAATGTCTCCTTCATAAAGTATTCCGCATTCTGCTCCCTTTGCTAATTCCTCAACCTCTTTTTTATCTCGCTGAAGATTAACAATTTTCCCTCTGCCAACTTTTTCCTCATTTCGGAAAACCTCCAGAGAAGCCCCTCTTTTCACCTCACCTTCAATTACTTTTCCTCCAATAATCTGGCGATTTTTTTCTGTTCGAAAAATTGCTAAAATTTTAACTTTTCCCAAATCAATCCTCACTACTTCGGGTCTGACCTTTTTTTCCAAAACCCCTCTAACTTCTTGAACTAATTCATAGATTACCTCAAAACACATTATCTTTATTTTTTCCCTCAAGGCTAATTTTTGGGCAATTGGATTTGTTTTCACTCTAAAACCGACTATTATAGCTTTAGCTCCTCCGGCTAACTTCACATCTGACTCATTTATCTCCCCCACTTCCCCCTTCAAAATTCTTAAAATAACTTTCTCCTGAGGAAGCTTTTTCAAAACCTCTTCAATTGCTTCAAGCGACCCTAAAACATCAACTTTTAAAATCAAATTTAAAACTTTCTTATCTGGCTCAATATCAAGCACTTGAGGGCCCGGCTTAACTATTCCTTCAAGTCTTCTCTTAGCCGTTTCAATATCAGTAAAAACTTTAAATCTCTCCCCAACTCTAGGGACATTTTCAAATCCTAAAACAATAACCGGCATTGACGGAGAAGCCTGCTTAATAGATAAGCCCTGAAAATCTTCCATAATTCTAATTTTGCCAACAACAGAAGAAGTTCCTAATATATCGCCTCTTTTCAAGATTCCATTTTGCAAAATTAAAGTAGCTGTTGGTCCTCGCTGAGAATCTAAATATGATTCAACTATCACTCCTTCAGCTGGTTTGGAAACATCTGCTTTAAAACCTTCCATTTCAGCCACTAACAAAATTAATTCTAAAAGCTCGGGAATTCCCTTGCCTGTTTCTGCCGATATTTCTACTGAAGGAATCTTGCCTCCCATTGATTCAACTGAAATATCTTGGACTGATAATTCTCTTTTAACCTTTTCAGGATCAGCTCCTGGCTTATCCATTTTATTAATAGCCACAATCATTGGAATTCCAGCTTTCTTAATATGAGAAATTGCTTCTTTAGTTTGCGGCTTTATTCCTTCTTCAGCAGCTATTACTAAAATCGCGATGTCAGCTACTTTTGCCCCTCTGGAACGCATGGCTGAAAACGCCTCATGACCAGGAGTATCAATAAAAGTAATTTTCTTGCCTTGATGTTCAACCTCATAAGCTCCAATATGCTGGGTAATCCCTCCTGATTCTTTCTCTGTAATCTTCAAATCCTTAATTTTTTCCAAAATAGAGCTCTTGCCATGATCAACATGACCTAAAACTACTACAACTGGAGGACGAGATATTAAGTTTTGTTGTTTTTTTTCAACCATAATTAATTAAAAGCCCCAATGACCAGAATATATTGTTTGGGATTTAAATAATTGGGGCTTGATTGGTCATTGACCATTAGGATTTGGGATTTTAGAGCTTACGGCTTTCTCAATCGCCTTCTTCTCCTCATTAGACAAGGAATACTCAGAAATACCACTCTTCACTGGTTTCCCATAAACCCTGTTTCCTTCTCGGGAGTATAAGCTGGTAACCACTACTCCGTCATTGTTCTCATCAAGCAAAGCAACAGAAAAGCTCTGGTCGCCTCCGACTTCAGAAAAAGGATTATATCTAACTATCCCTACTTTCTGAATAGAAAGCTTACCCTTTTCTTTCAAATTTTCAAGCCCTTGAGAAATTCTCTCAACTTCTTTTTTCAAATCTTCAAACTGTTTCAAAGCCTCCTTCAAACTCCTCGGCTCTTTGCCTTTTTGAAAAAATTTAAACATAGCGGAGGGGGTGAGATTCGAACTCACAAGCCCGCTGAGCGGGCGCCGCTTTTCGAGAGCGGTTCCTTACCATTCGGAGCACCCCTCCAACATCCGTGTGCCCTCAATAGGACTCGAACCTATATTTTCAGCTCCGGAAGCTGATGTTCTATCCAATTGAACTATGGGGGCAGCGAATTCTGTAAGCTGCTATGCCAAAAGCAACTGCCACGTTCAGAGATTCTTTTCTGCCAAACATTGGTAAAGATATTATTTTATCTGCTCTTTTTAAAACAGAGGGCGAAACTCCTTTGACTTCATTCCCTATTATTAAAGCTAAAGGGAATTTTGGCTTGAATTTAGTATAAACTAAACTATTTTCTTCTTGCTCCAAAGCCACAATAAAAACATTCTCTTTTTTTAACCTCTCTATTGCTCGCCAAGTCTTGCCGCAATACTCCCAAGCAATCCATTTTTCCGCGCCCAGCGCGCTTTTTGATATCTTCTGACTAGGTGGTCTCCCGCAAATTCCGCAAAGAAAAATCTTATCAACATTCAAAGCGTCAGCAGTTCTAAAAATAGAACCAATATTCTCTAAACTCCGTATATTATCACAAACAACATAAAATGACAATTTTTTCATACCCCACGAATATATGAACTATTCAATCTTTTTTGGGCTTCAACTTTTTCGCGTAAGGAGATTTTGCTTTTTTTAATGCCTTTTTCCATTACATCCAATACCTTATCATAAACATCTCTTTCTACGAAAAAAGGAGTGCCGTCTTTCCCGCCTACTGAAAATGAATACCTTGCAGGATCTTCGTAAGAGGGTCTGGCGCCGTAGATTAATTCGGAAACTAAACTCAAAGCACGAATTGTTTTGGGACCAATGCCTTTTAAGGCTAAGAGTTGTTCAAAGTTTTTTGGCTTTAAAGCATTGGCGAAGAAAATAGTTTTCTCAAGCCGCTTTAAATCAAATTTCTCCTGCACAACTGGATGCCAATAAAACTCAATATCTCTAAGTTCCATTAGGGTAAGATTTTTTGACCTTTTGGTCTGAATTAAATCTAAATCTTTTAAAAATGTTTTTGGCTCCTCTGCTACCAAGCCGGTTGAAACCTCCCTATTTTTATTGCTCTCTTTAGCAGTTAAATTTAAGGGCTTACCCCGAGCATCAGAAATAATCCCTGAATGCGGCTCCTCAACGAAATCTTTAATTCCGGAAGACAACCAATGATAACGCCGAGCTTTTTGGACATTAATATTCATTCCCTGCTGGATTACTGTCCACTGACCTGATTTTGAAAAAATCAAATTGTGGGCATAAATTTGAAAACCATCCTGCAAAGCCGAGCTATCAACTTTGGCTGCCATTTTTGAGGCATAAATTAAATTTGGAGCAAATGGAAAGCCACGAGAAATTCCATAGGCCTCAATTTCTTGGGGTGTTTTTCTTGATTCTTTCTTACCTCCACAAACATAAATACCTAATTCATCTTGAATATCAAAAAGCCCAACTTTTAAAGCCCCTAAAGTAGTAGTGGCTAAACCGGAACTATTCCAGTCAAATCCAATTACACACCCCAAGCTCTGAAACCAAACCGGGTCAGATAATCTTTTCAAAATTTCTTCTGGCCCAAACTCTTCCCGGATAGCCAACATTATCCCTCGGGAAAGCCGCTTCATCCTTTCAAATAACCAACGCGGGCACCGGCCATAATCAAGTGGAATTGTAGCGATACCAACTTTTGGCATGTTCCTTAATTCTATCAAAAAACTGGCTTTTCAGCCAGTTTTTTATTAGAATAAAGTAGTTAGAAACTATGAAAATTTATCATAAAATAAAAGGCATATTAGGATTAAGCTTATCTTTAGCAAAAGCCGGGTTTAAGTTAAGAAATGAAGGCAGTTATTTGGGTATTTTGTGGTACTTATTAAATCCTTTACTCGTCTTTATCCTGCTCTTATTAGTTTTTTCAGACCGACTTGGAGCTGATATTCCGAACTATCCTTTATATTTATTACTTGGTATAATTATGTTTAATTTTTTTCAACAAACAACAACCGAATCCACTAGAGTTATTACCCTGGAATATAGGGAGGTTATAAAATCAATAAATTTCCCAAAAGAATCTCTTATAGCTTCAATTGTTCTGAAAACTCTTTTTTCGCATTTATTTGAAATAATTTTATTTATTATACTTCTTTTAATCTTTAAAAACTCTTTAATTGGGATAATTTTCTATCCTATAATATTAGTATTTTTCTGTTTTTTTATTTTTGGGGCCTCTCTTATCTTAGCGATCCTAACAATCTATTTTATAGACCTGGAAAATATCTGGCTTTTTGCTTCTAAGTTAATATGGTTTGGAACCCCTATCTTTTACGCTATCAAGGGACAAACTCGTCTTTTTTATATTAATCTATTTAATCCAATGTATTATTTTATTACGGCAGCAAGGGACTTAATTATATATAATAAGATGCCTGAAATATGGATGATTTTAGGAGTAATAGTTTATGGCTTATTGTCTTTAATAATTGGCTTGTTAATTTTTAATAAATTAAAAATTAAATCCGCTGAGATGATTTAAAATGGGAATAATTGTCAAAGATATATCAAAAAAATTTAAAATAGGATTTAAAAAAAATCAAGGAGCTTTAGCCAGATTTATTTCTTTTTTTTCCGGAAAAGAGCCCAGAAAAATCATCTGGGCTTTAAAGAATGTATCGTTTAAAGCAAAGGCAGGAGAAATAATTGGAATTATTGGTGAAAATGGCTCTGGTAAAAGTACTTTATTAAGAATTATCGCAGGAATATATGATAAAGATGATGGGACAGTCAAAATTAATGGGAAATTAATCTCTCTAATAAATTTGAAAGTTGGGCCGAAAGAAAGATTAACAACCAGAGATAATATTTATTTGTGTTGTTCTCTTTTTGATTTAGGCAAAAAGGAAATAAAAAAGAAATTCAATTCAATAGTTGAATTTGCAGAACTTGAAAATTTTGTCAACACAAAAATATATCAGTTTTCAGAGGGAATGAAACAAAGGTTGGCATTTTCAATTGCAATTCATTGCAATCCGGACATTCTTCTGCTTGATGAGGTTCTTGAAGTTGGAGACGAGGATTTTAAAATTAAAAGTGCAAACAAAATAAAAGAATTAGTAAATAAAGGGGCAACGGTCTTATTGGTAAGTCATGAATTATGGATGATTGAAAAATACTGCAACAGGGTTATTTTGCTTGATAAAGGCAGAATTATCAAAGAAGGGGAGCCAAGAAGGATTATTATGGGATATAAACAATAATCAATAATAAAAACCTACAAGCCGCGCTTGTAGAACCTTGATTCCTTCGGATTTAAGATTGTTTTATCCAGCCATAAACTAACCCAATTCTCCAGGAAATTCCCACAACAAAATCATAATAAGCATATCTAAAACCTTTTTTTATTAAAGTTCCGAAGATTCCGGGGAAAAATTTAATAAATGTCCAAGGGGTTTGGCAAGTATCTGCTAAAAAACTTGTATTTTTAAGAAATTTTTTATGATCGCGAGAGATTATAGAAGTCCATTTTGCATGATGGACTCTTTTTTTAAAAATTTTTTTTAATGAATCAACATGAGAATGTTTAACTTTTATATTTTTCATAAATCTTACCTTACAATTATTTTTTGCAAGTTTTATTGAAAGATCAGTATCATTCCCACTTATGTATTTTCGGGAGGTGAATCCTATTTTTTTTAATACTTCTTTTTTTATTGCAAAGTTTTTTGTATCGATTTTTCCAATTGGGTTTTTCATACTTTCTTTTTCATATTTTTTTTTAGAATCCATCTGATAACATCTGCTCCAAAAATTATCAGAAACAGCTTGTTCAAAACCCTGTACTGCATCATATTCTTTAATGGCTTTAACCATCTCGCTGACCCAGTTCTTAGGAACAATACAATCACTATCTGTCATTAAAATAATCTTTCCTCTTGCTTTTTTCTCTCCTGTATTTCTTGCAGCACCCCTTCCTTTTCTTTTTTCAAATAGGTATTTTATTTTTTTATTCTTTCTTTGCAATTCCTTAATTATCTTTTCAGTTTTATCAGTAGAATTATTATCTACAACAATAATCTCATAATTTTTATAAGTCTGATTTAAGATAGAGTTTAAACATTGCTTTAGTGTTTTTTCTGCATTATACGTTGGAATAACTATTGAAATTAATTGCTTCATTTTTCAATCTGCTCTTTAATTTTTTTAATAAAAATCTTGACATCGTATTTTTTTGCCTGTTCTATGCAGGCCTCTTTATATTTTTCAGGATTTTTGCCAATTTCTTTGATTGCTTCTAATAATTTATCTTCATTAATATTATCAATCAGCTTTCCGGTAACACCATCAAGAACTGTCTCTTTGTAGCCACCTTCATTTGAAGCTATGACCGGCTTGCCAGAGGCCATTGCTTCAACAGAAGCCATACCAAAATCTTCATTTTTTGAAGTTGCGATGAGACCTTTGCAATTTGTATACAAATCAACCAATTCATTAGAATTAAGCCAGCTTAATATTTCTACATTTCTTGGTTTTATTGATTTAATGTAATTTGCATATTGTTTAAAATGTCTTGATTTTTCATAACTTCCAACAATAATTAGTTTTTCATCCGGTAATTTAGAAAATGCTTTTATTTGCAAATCAATTCCTTTATGACTAATTAATCTGTTAACAGAAAGCCAGAAATCCCCAGTTTTTTTATAATGAAATTTAGATGTTTCTATTGGAGGATTAATTACCGTAGCTTCTTTATTTAGATATTTTTTAACTCTTTTTTGAGTGTTTTTTGAATTACAAACTATTTTATCAACTTCTTGGACATATTTTTTGTTTAAATAGCGATTATAATATACCCAGGTGTCAAAAATAGGCCTTAAGGGCAACGGGACATTATTCTTTCTTGTATGTTTATACAAATCCCAGATTTCTCTTATTGGTGAATGAACATACCAAAGATTTGGTTTATTGTTAACTGCTCCTGACATTGCCCAGTCACCATCAATAATATAAAAATCATACTTGTTTCCCAAATTAAGTTTTCTAAATTTTCTTAAAGCTGCCTGATGCCTAAAAGGTGCATTTGTTGGAACTTTTCCAATAGATTTTAATTCTATATTAGAAAAACCCATTTTTCGGATTTTCTCTTCATCTATATTTGTAGTATAGAAATCCGCCTTTAATTCTCTGGCTAAGGTCAAACCAACTATTTCTGCTCCTCCAATATTGTCCATAAAATTATGGAAGATGGCTATTTTCATTTTCGTTTTTAGTTTATTTGGCTTCCTTAATTCAAGAATATATATTTATACCTTCCCGCCTGCAAGGCTTTGCATAACAATGCGGGCAGGAGCGAATTAAGGTTCTTGCACGCAGCAAGGTTCTTGATTTATTTTATAAACTTTGACATCTCCATTGTCATAAACTTTAGTAAAATTTTCTTCATACATCTGCCCGTTCTCCATCGGGACTTGAGGAAAATTCAGCATCAAGATATAATCGTCCCTCATTCTCTTGGTCGTTGCAAAATAACCCGCTCTTAGTTCTCGCATAACCATCCTGACTTCTTCAGGATCATTTCTATAAAAAGTAGGATACATATATGGAGAATTATCCTCAAAACCATTAACTTTAAAATAATTATTTTGTATAACCAAACTTATAAAACGCTCATCACTAAGAATTATCTCATTGAGATTTTCACTTACCCATTTTGCCGCTTTAATTTCGCCGTCTGAGTTCGTAAAAAATTTTATTCTTTGCGAGGCTACTAAAAAGGTTGTCGAGACTAAAAAAATCAGTGAGATAACTACAAAAATTCTAAATACTCTCTTAGGTATTTTAGCTGCGAGAATTCCAAAAAAAGCAAGATATGAAAAAGCTCTTTCAGGCATATTTACACTCAAAAAAACAAGAGCCAACGTAATAACAGGTATAGAAGCATAGGCTATATCTTTGTCATAACTGTCAGTTTTTCTAAAGATAAAATAAAGTGCAAATGTTAACCCCAGAAAGATGAAAAAAATATTCTGCCAGCTTATTATGGGCAGACCAAGAAACCTGATTTTAGATTTATATGGCCTTGTAGGTTCCGGTATTGATATTTTTTCGCTCTCTTCACCACTTTTTATCTCGCTTGCAACCGCACGAACGTTTTCAGAAGTATAGACAGAAACCGTTTCACTCGAAAATAAGAAAATAAACGAAGATAACAACAAAGCAATAAATAAATACGCAATCACCTTCCTTTGTATTAGTGACTTCAAAAATATCCGGAATATACTTCCATTAAACCTTACATTTTTTAGAATTAGCGCAAAAGCAAACCCAACAGAAGTGATAATCATTACCAAAGAACCGGTATAATAGCTAAACATCATTATTATAGCTATCAAGAGTAAAAACCAGAAATAGGCTTTATTCTCTTTCTTATAGAATATGAAAAGAGAGATTAACGCTACATATGAAAGATTACCCCCAATAAAACCAAACGTATTCTGCCAGATTTCTACTAGCCCTATAGCCATAACAGCAGCGCCGAACAAAGCTAGTTTCTCATTTTCTGTGAATAATTTTATAACTACATAGGTAAAACTGCATAAAAGAAAAACAGATAGTATTATGTTCATAATGGAATGATTAAATGACAGCTGGTTTAATATATTTTTTGACAAAATACCTCCAATAAAATTTGCACGATCTCTTACCATGCCGGTATAAAAATTAAGATTAGGTGTAGAAATCAATGCACTCCCACTCCCTCTAATGCTATTTCCAATAAGATGTTCTATGTGGCTCGTTATGCCATCTCCCCATTGGTTCACTTTAGATACAAAATAAAGTCTCCACAGAAGACCAATTAAAGAGAAGAGGCAAATCAATCTGAAAGAAGTATCCATCTTGCCTGTTTTGAATTCTGTATTCCTGCTTTGAATAACGACAATAATTAAGAGTATGATATTTATTACGCTTACTCCAACTATAATAAAAAAAGGAGTAAATATTCCTAATTTTGCCAAAGCCATGCCTAAAATAGTAGCCACAGAGACAGCCAAGACGATTGAGTAAGCAGTTCTTTCAATCAAATTCTTTTTTTTGAAAATAACATAGCTCAGCAGAACGCCCGGCAGGAAAAAGATTAGAGTTCCAAGTATTCTTAAAATAAAATTAACTATTATATCCATTTTCTTCTTAAAATATTTCTTATAATGATGTTACTTGCAGTCATTTTTCTTTAATCCCTAAGATACTTAGCATAAAAGAGGAAAATATTGTTTGAATTCCTACAATAATTAAAGTTAAAGCAGTGATAGAATTTTTTATTTCATCTAATTCTCCAAAACCCGTATTGAGCCATTTAAAAAATATCGTTGCGAAGATTATTATTCCAAGCAAAACGATAATTATCCCGACAATTCCTGCTTTTTCTATTGTTAGATATTTATAAAGTTTATTAAATATTGGCTTTTCTCCCAAATGATTTATGGCGTAAGTTTTGGCAAACAAAGAAAATATGATTAACTGATAACCAATTATAATTAACAGGGCTGATAAAAACATCGGATGATATTGAAATTCTATTCCAAAGATATTTAGAGAGCCAAAATAAAGCCAAAGCATAGAAATCAAGCCAATTAAAAATAATAAAACCCCCGGGATAAAAAATAAAAATAAGGGGCTGTATAACAACATAAACCTTAAATGTTTCCATCCGTCCCGAAAACTTTTTAATTTAGAGGTTCCTTTTCTTTTGTGGTAGTCTATTGGAATTTCTTTAGTTTTTAAATTTTTTTTAACTGCCTGAATTACCATTTCAGAAGCAAATTCCATACCTGTTGCCCTCAAATTAAGTTCTTTAAGAGCTTTTTTAGTTATAGTTCTCATACCGCAATGGACATCCTGAATTTTTGTTTTGAAAAATAATCTTAAAATCCCGGAAAGCATTGGGTTTCCTATGTATCTGTGGAACCAAGGCATTGCTCCTTTTTTCACTTTTCCTTTAAATCTATCTCCAATTACAAAATCAGAGCCCTTTTTAAGTTCTTCTATAAATCTTGGAATTTCTCTAAAATCATAACTACCGTCTGAATCAGCACAAAAAAAATATTTCCCTTTCGCCACCTCAAAGCCTTTTAAAAAAGCTGAACCATAACCTCTTTTTGGTTCATAAATTATTTTAACTTTTTTTCTTTTAGCAATCTTGCAGCTATTATCTGTAGAACCATTATCTACAACTATTATCTCTGCATTAAGGTTATTTTTCCTAACAACCTTTTTTATTTTCTCAAGACAGGTACCTAAAGATTGCTCCTCATTTAAACAAGGAAGGATTATGCTTACTTCTGGGTTTTTATTACTTGTTTTTGTTTTCATCTTACTTCATAAATATAATTTTCTTTATCGTATATTAAATCCCAGCCGCAATCAATCTTAAATTTTGATAAAACATACCTTACCTTATATTCATTTAAGATTTGCTGTTTTGCCTTACAATCATCTAATGAAAAGAACATTTTAGCATCTTCTCTGTTTCCATAAAAAAATAAAGTAGCAACTGGTTCCTGTTGGGAAATCGGATACATCGCTACTGAAACCATTGGATCTGCCATAACTACTGACTTCGGGAGAGCTGACAAAAATAAAAAGGCTTGGTAATCATTACTATCAATCACCTGGTACAAATCAAGTTGTTCTGGAATTTCCCAATAAGATTTAAAAGTAAAAAATATTACTACAATAAAAACTATAACCACGAGTGTCTTCTTTTTTGTTAACTTAAATAAGTAATTTAAACCCAATGCGCTTAATATCGGTAAACCTATAACAAAATAATATAAGTTTCTTTGATAAGGAGACAGATATGAAACGCCTGTTTTTTTATAAATCATTATTAATATTAAAACTGTGATTGGCCATAATCCGTAAGCTAAGTATTTTTTTAGATTTTTCTCGTTTCTGAAAACAAGAATTAATCCTATAATTGCTAATATATAACCTATCAAACTATAGAGTTCAAAAAATGAATTATCTATTTCTAAGACGCCCCAGCCGCGCTCAAATTGTAATGCCTTAATTAAATTTCTTATTAAGAAATTCCAGGGCGTTTTAGTCACAAATTTATAGAATAATATACCTATTACGGGAATTATTAAAAATAGAGAAAAGAATTTCCATTCTTTCTTAATATATCTAAAGTTAAATAAAGAGTAAATCAACAAAAAGGGAATTGCAAATAAAACAGATATTGAATGTATAAATAACAGGACAACTATTATTGCCAGGCTTGCTAAAATAAATTTTTTATTCTGTTTTTCAATGCCTTCGGTAAAAAAGTAAACATACAAGAAAATAAAAGGCAGGGAAAAAGTGAGAGGAGTAAAAAACCATAATCCTGTTATATTGACAT
Source organism: Patescibacteria group bacterium (assembly GCA_020148045.1). NCBI lineage: Bacteria > Patescibacteria group bacterium. The sequence goes on along the minus strand of JAHCRG010000016.1, from coordinate 12,096 downwards.
TTGATTTTATTGAAGCGAAAAAAATCACTGCTAAAAGTGCTATATAAAATTGCTTGTTTGTTTTTTTATAAACAACGTAAAATAAAGCAAGGGCTGAAAAAACAGCCCAGATTGCCGGGAGAAATTGGTAAATTAAAACAGGATTTGTAATTTTAGACAACAATAAAAGTAAAAGATGGAAACCAACTCGATATCCCATTGTGCCTCCTGAATATTCTCCTTCCTGGAGTTTTATTGCTTCGGTGATGTGATGCCATTCATCTATGTGGCTCGGGAAGGGATAAGCGAAATGGGGAGTATAAACCAATAAAAATATAGCTGTTGAAACTAAGACAATAAGAAAAACCTTGCCCTTTGTCATATTATTTTCTTAATAAATTAATCCCTAACTAAACTATTCTACCAAAAAACTGGCTTTTCAGCCAACATCAAAAATTCTACTCCAGAATTTTACTCCTCTAAAATTCACGATCATGAGATTTGGAAGAGTATTATATTCGGGGAATCCTAATAAGTCCTGAACAAGGAATAATCTCAATTCCTTGTTTTTCTAACTCATCTAAAAATAAATTCACTCCCAAAGAATCAGAAGATATATGACCAGTAATTACAACATTTAGATTAGCCTCTTCAGCTTGCTTCTTATGCTCTTCTGAAATATGCATGCCAACTACCGTGCCAATACCAGCATTAGCCATTTTTCCAAAAAGCTTTGGAGAACCTTCACTTCCGCCAGTGATTTCAGTTAGGGCAATCTTCCCGCATCTATTTTCTGGAACCCCAACAAAAATTTTAGGACCTGCTCCAATTTTCATCGCTTCTTTGTATTCGGGAATTTCTTTTAGCAAATCAATTAAATCACTGATTCTCTCTGGTTTCTTCTCTTTAATTAAATCTTTTAAAAACTTAGCTGCTAAATTATCGCAAGGAGTATGAGAATTAATTAAATTCATTTTTAAAAGTTTTGTGGTATCAACCGTTCTTTGGTGATTTAATCTATTCACCCCTCTGGCAACTTCTTCAATCCTTTCTTTCATCAGGCCTTCGGCAATATTTATTGGCACGCCATAAAAATTCAAAACATCGCACTGCAAATCCATTACATCTGCCAAATGAGCCAATCCCTTGCCAATAGGATGATGACCAATAATTAAGTCAATATCCCCTATTTCTTTTGCCATTAAAATTTCAGCCGGCTCAATATCAATACCAACTAAAATTTTTTTAATCTCTTTATCTTCAGTAATATGATAAATCCTGGAATCCAAATAGGGATTTTTCAATGCCTCCTTATCAAATTCTTCTTTTTCTTTCTCATCCATTTTCTCATATTGCTTTCTTTTGTTTTCCAAAAATTTCTTAATTCCTTCTTCCCCCCGAAAATCTGCCTTAATCCCCATCTGAATAGCTAAATTGTAGATTTCTTTTATCTTCATAGATTTTGTTTTTTATCTTTTTTTGTAAGTCTCTGGTATAATTCTGAAATTAATTTTTCTTGTTCTTTCATATCTAAAACTTCCCGACGAATTCGGGCCTTCTCTTTTCTGATAAATTTGCGAAGTGATTTTGGCATACGTTTCTTCCCCATAATACAAAAAATTAACTCCAACTACAAAAGTCAAAGAGACCAAGTATAAAACAAAAAATAAACACATAAGAATAATGTTTATATTTTAGTATAAAATAAAATAAAAATCAAGGAGCGGGCTTGCTCCACCCCTTGACTTAATATTCTTTTTAAACCAAATTAAATCTTAAACTTACCAGCGAATTTTCCAATCATTGGAAGGGGAGTTTTTTTGCCTCCAAGAACATTTACAATTCCCATAATAGAAAAAACAAACCATACAATCCATAATATAAATCCGGCAATCCAGCCCAAAATCGGAATCCAGGCAATCACAACAGTGGCAATCTCGGCAATAAATAAAACCAAACCCTGTTTTGCGTGAAACTGAACAAAACGATTATCTTTAACTACAAGCAAGGGAATTAAAAAAAGAATACCTAAATAACTCAAAACTGCTATTAAATTTTGGTCTCCCTGTTTTGTTGATGCTCCTGGTGTTTGAGGAGTTTTTTCACTCATAATCTTAGAAAATTAATATTAAAATAAGCGACCTTTTAACATATTATAGCACAATCATGAAATTGTAAAAACAAATACCTACTCTCCTTTTATCACTGCTAAAGGAACGAGTTTGACTACCTTTTTTGACAAACCAGCATTATGAACAACTTCTACTACATTATCTATATCTTTGTAAGCCAGAGGCGCCTCTTCGGCAATTCCCCTCATTGAACGACATTTTATAATTATCCCTTTTTGCTTTAATTTATCTATCACTTCTCTTCCCGAAATAGTTCTCATTGCTTCCCGTCTAGACATTCTCCTGCCTGCCCCATGAGAGGTTGAAAAAAATGCCTCTTCTCCTTTTTCTGTCCCTATTAAAATATATGAAGAAGTTCCCATACTCCCGGGAAGCAGGACTGGCTGTCCAGGAAAAGCCCTTGTCGCTCCTTTTCGATGAACAATGACTTCAGTATCTTTTCCATCAATTTTGTATTTTTCTTTTTTAATAATGTTGTGAGCCACATCATATAATAATTCAAGTTTTTCTTTCTGCCCCATTACCTCTTTCCACGCCTTTCTTACATAATGAGCAATCATATAGCGGTTAGCCCAAGCATAATTAGCAGCTGAAGCCATGGCTGAAAAATATCTCTGTCCTTCAGAAGAATCAAAAGGAACACAGGCAAATTCTTTATCCGGAACTTTTATATTATACTTGCTCATAGCCGGAATCATTGTTTTCAAATAATCTGTGCAAACCTGATGGCCAAGACCTCTTGAACCAGTATGAATCATTATTACAACTTGGTCTTTAAACAATCCAAAAGTTTCAGCTATTTTCTCATCAAAGATTTCAGCTACTTTTTGAATCTCCAAAAAATGATTCCCACTCCCAAGAGTTCCAACCTGATCTCTCCCTCTATTTTTAGCATGGTCCGAAACAACAGAAGCATCTGCCCAATCTAATCTCCCAGATGCCTCGCAATTTTCAACATCCTCTTTTTCGCCGTATCCTTGTTTCAGTAAAACATGAGTTCCTTGTCGTAAAATCTTATCAATTTGTTCAATACTCAATTTTATTCCCCTTCCTCTTCCTAATCCAGAAGGAACTTGCTTTTGAATTTCAGTTGCCAAGTTTTCCAAATACGGCTTAATTTCTTTCTCAGCATGTTCTGATTTCAACAATCTCATTCCGCAATTAATGTCGAAACCGCAGGCTCCAGGTGAAATAACTCCGTCTGGAATTTTGATTGCGCCCACAAAACCTATAGGCACTGAATAACCTTCGTGGCAATCAGGCATAGCTATACCATATCTCACTATACCAGGCAGAGTAGTTCCATTAATCAATTGCTGAATTGAGTCATCTTGAAAAATATCTTCTAACATCTTTTCCGAAGTATAAATCCTTGCAGGAACCCGCATATCTTGTCTAAAAGATTTAGGGATCTCCCATAACCAATTATTAATTTTTATAAAATCTTTTTTAGAAATCATATTTTATTTATTTTTTTGAAAAAATCAAATCCTTAACCATTTGCCTATCGTCCCAAGGGATTTTTTTGCCTTTAGCAACACACATCCAGGGTTCTGAACCTTTGCCAGTAATTATTACTATATCTCCTGGATTAGCTAATTCTAATGCCTTCTTAATTGCCTCCTTTCTATCCAATATCTTTCTAGCTTTTCCTTGAGCTCCCTCCGCCACTTGTTCAATTATTTCCATTGGCTCTTCATCATAAGGATCTTCATTGGTTATAATCGCTTCCTGGCAGTGTTCAGCAGCTATTTTCCCCAAAACAGGTCTTTTCCATTTATCTCTGCCTCCGCCGCACGCGCCAAGCACGCAGACCATGCGTTTATTATTTTTTATTGTTTCATAAACTTCTTTGAGACTTTGAGGTGTATGAGCATAATCAATAATTACTGTAAATGGCTCCTTAATTACAATCTCCATTCTCCCAGGAATTCCTTTTATTTTTTCCAAAGCTCTTTTGCAAATTTCCAAAGAAATTCCCTGAGACATTGCGATTTTGCTCGCTGTTATAGCATTGTATAAATTAAAATTGCCTAAAAGTTTTAAATTTTTGGGGGAAATTTCTGCATCATTTATTCCATATTTTATCTTTTTCTCAGCAGGGAACTTTAAAAAATATTTAGCATTCCCATCATCCATATTTATAATATGAGTCTTTTTTGTTTGTTGAAAAAGTTTTGCTTTTGCTGCCCGGTATTTTTCAAAGCCACCGTGAGATTCAATATGTTCTGGGCTCAAATTAGTTAAAGCAGCGATACCAAAGTTAATAAATTTGTGACGATATTGTTCTATCCCCTCAGAAGTCACTTCCAAAACTACATATTTACAACCAGCTTTTACTGCCTGTTTCAAGAATTTCTGAAGCTTTAGACGGCCAGGCATAGTCATTTTTAATCTGTTTTCCCATTCTTTATCCCTGATTTTAAATCTAATTGAAGACAAAGAAGCAACCTTAAATCCTGCCTCTTGAAAAATATCAGCAGCTAATTCTACTACTGTTGACTTCCCACTAGTCCCAGTTACTCCAATAACTGTCAATTTCTGAGAAGGAAACCCATACAAAAAAGCTCCTATTAGTGCTAATGAATAGTGGTAAAACCCCAACAAAAAACCAGGAATAAATTTTTTAATTAATTCTTTGACCATTTCTTTTAATCTAACATATTAGCATAAACTTTTAAATTAAAAAAAGAAAAACCGACTAATTTACTTAGCCGGTTTGTTCTGCTATTTCTTTAGCAGAACTTCTTAAAATTGCCTGCTCAAAACTATCTACCAATGCTTGTAAGCTGGCTTGAATGATATTGGTTGATTCACTCCGGCTAGTCCATCTACCATCACCATCTGAAGAAACAATCTCCACTTTCACCAAAGCAGCGGTCCCCCTTTCTCCGTTGATTATGAATACTTTATAATCAATAAGCTGGACTTCTGCTAAAAATGGGCAGGACGGCAAAAGAGCTTTACGTAAAGCCTCATCTAAAGCATTAACCGGCCCATTACCCTCGGCTATTTCATATTTTGTCCCATGCTCTGTTTTAACTCTAATTTTAGCTTCTGTTTCCAAACAACTATTTAGATTCCCCTTTACTCTTACTTCAAAGCTCATTACTTCAAACATTTTCTTTCTCCTTTCTAAATTGTAAAAGACCAAAAATAAAGACCTCTTTTTGAGGAAAGAGGCCAGTTAGTTAAAATTATCAAAATTCAACTTACCCCTTTCCAATAAGAGGTCCCAAAATAATAAGGTTGATAATGTTTTTAGTCGCCGAATACATCATTTATACTTTTAGACTAACAAATCAAAAACTCTTGTCAACTTTTAAATAAACTCTGTTTATTTATTTCCCTAAGATTTTTAAAGCTTGTTTTATTTTTTGTTCAGCGTCTTTTATGTCTTTTGGAACCCTTGCTAAAGCAGCCCTCGCTTTTTCGCGAGAAAAACCAAGACCAACAAGGTCTTGTTCTGCCTCGTCCGCCGAAACTTTAGTGAAGGCGGACTTCTTAGAAATATCTCTAATCTTTCCTGTAAGTTCTAAAATAATCGCCATTGCTTTTTTCCTGCCAATTCCCGGGATTCCATCAAACAACCCTTCATCTTTAGATAAAATTCTTTCTTTAATATTTTCTAAAGACCCTAAAGAAGAAATTTCAAGAGCTGCTTTTGGACCAACGCCACGGATGCTCTCTAAAATCTCAAAGAATTCAAGTTCTTTATAATTTAGAAACCCATAAAGATCCATTATATTTTCTTTAACGTTTAAAAAACAAAATAGCTTTAACGGTTTTTCTATCTCCGGCAGTTTGGCTAAAGACTTCTTAGATAAAAAAACCTTATAACCAACTCCATTAACATTTAACACAATAAACTTTTCTTTTTTTATAATAATTTTGCCGTCTAAATAAGCTATCATATTTAGTACTTTCAGTATATTGAATTTTATGCTAAAAATCAATAAAAAAAGTGCTGAAACTTAGTTTCAGCACTTACTGTATTGTTTTATTTCTTCAAGTTGTGTTTCTTCCATTTCTTAATAGTCAAATATCCTCCATATTTTGTGATGATTCCATCCCATCCACGATGCCAGTCTTCCCATCCTAAAAATAAAGAATGGAGAGGAAGAGTAATAATTTTCAAAGGAATCCGAAAAATACTCCATGGGTTATAAAATCTACTCATAAGCTTGATATGCATTTCTTGAAGTTCCTTTAAAGTCATGTTTTTGGGTTCAAAACAAGGAAAGTTTCCATCATATTTTTTCCACTGAATTTTAGGAAAGATTCTGTTCATTATTCTCTTTCTAAGACGCGTTCCTACTAAAGGAATGGGAAGTAGTATTTGAACACTATCTGGAGAAGCCTTACGAATAAATCTTTTCCAAAGTATGAATCTTTCTCTGGCATTAATAAGTGTTACTTTTTCTTTTAAAGGATAACCAAAGATAAACATTACATGTGTCCAAAAGAGAGATCGCCAAATCTTCAGCCATTTAAGCATTTGAGAAGAATCGTATCCTTTTTTCATAGCTTCTAGTTCTTCGTCAATAGGCGATTCAGCTCCTATGCAAACTATTCTAACTCCTGCTTTTTTCATAAGCTTTAAAAATCCGATATCTTCAGCATCATCCAGTCTTTCTTGAACCGCAAATTTAAGTCGCTTATACTTTGTTAAAATCATCTCAAAGAATTCTTTGGTTCCTTCGTGGTCTGCATTAGAATTATCATCAACAATAAAAAAAGATTTTGCTTTTCTCGTTTTCACCAACCAACCAACTGTATCAAATAAATGTTTTGGGCTAGCAAAACGAACTTTTCCCCTCACGCCGCAATATTCACAACCTTCATTACACCCTCTAATACGACTTATTGGATAGGTCTTTATTTTATTATTGTATTCCAAAAGACCAAAATTTGGAAAAGGTAGAGAGTCCAAATTTAAAATTTCATTCCTTTTCGGACCATTTCTTTTAAATTGACCTTCTTCAAGATAAGAGACTCCTGGAATATTTTCAAAGTTTTTTTCTTCAAAAGCAAGAAGAATTTGCTGAATAACCACGTCTCCGTCACCATGAACAACTATATCAAAATCATGATTTAAAGTTTCCTCGGGGCAATTATGAGCATGAAGCCCACCAGCAATAACAAATACTCCTTGCCGATGATAGAACGAAGCTGTCTCCCAAGCTCTTTCTATCGTGCTACTAAGTCCGCAATATACTGCAACTACCGAAGCTTTATCTTCTTTTTGCAACGCTCTATGATCAGGCAGTCCGTCTTTACCCCTAGGTCCTTTAAAATTGTTTTCGTCAGTTACTTTTACTCTACATCCTGATAGTTCGTTTGCCGATGTCGCAATCATAATAGGTCCTAAAGCTGTTGTTTTTTTCGCAATACGGCTATAGATATTAACCTCTGGATAAGCTGGGACGATCACTCTAAGCAAAAACTGATTATCTTGTTTTTTTTCAGCCATTATATTATCTCCCATTCTTTGGTTCATTTTTTATGTTAAAGTGCTAATTCTATGATATTAACTTATTTATTATAAAAATACAATTAATAAAACTTGAAAAAATTATTGTTTCTGCTAATATACAATTGCAATGCCGATAACAAAATCTGCTAAAAAAGCTCTTCGTCAAAATGTAAAACGAAGAGCCAGAAATCTTGTTTATAAAAAGAAAATGAAAGACCTGATAAAAAAGGTTAGGACTTTAGTTTTAGAAAAAAAAATTGAACAAGCAAAGAAACTTTTGCCTCAGGTGTATAAAATATTAGATAAAGCAGCTAAAGTTAATGTAATCAAGAAAAATACTGCAGATAGAAAGAAATCAAGAATAACAAAATTAGTTAACAAAAAAGTTTAACCCTGTTAAATTTCCGTAATTAGCAAATCAAGTGCTATTTCAGGTTGTATTCGTCCAGTTTTAATATCGAGGTCTACCTTAAAAATTTTCTGGTAGATTTTTTTTAGTTCTTGGAAACTAAATTTCTGTGATTGATAATAACTTTTTTTAACCACGAAAGGATGAAGACCGCTCTTTCTCAAAATGATATTGTATGGTTTGTGCTTTTCGATAAGGTCTTTAACTATTAAAAGATTTCGGAATTGATAATTTATCATTGCCAGTAAATATAAAGGAGAATCGCCTTTTTCTAAATGTTTATGAAGCAGTTTCAAGGCCTGTTTTTTGTTTTTTTCAGCTATAGCGTCAATGGTTTTAAAAATATCAGTTTCAATTTTTGACCTTACTAAAAGCTCAATATCCTCTGCTTGAACTGCTTTATTTTTTTTAAAACTCGCCAGTTTTCTTATTTCATTGCTCATCTGCCAAAGGTCATTGCCAATATATTCAATAAGTTTTTCCAAAACCTCTGAATCTATCTTTGTTTCATATCTATCAAATTCTTTTTTAATCCAAGTTTTTAAATTTTGGCCTCCAAGGAATTTAAATTCTTGGGACTTAGCATTTTTTTTAAGAAATTTAAATAAAGAGTTATTTTTATTGATTTCTCCTTCCTGATAAAACAAAATTATATCTTCTGTTTTCAAAAAATCTTTTTTATTTTCTAAAAACTTTTCTTTAAAATCAGGATTTGCAAAAACATCAGTTATAACCGCTAATTTTTTCTCTTTAAACATTGAGGTTTGCCTGATTTCATCTTTCAAATTAGTAAAATCATCAAAATACTTCAAATTCAACCCACTTTTATGGATTTTCTTATATCTTTCAATTATCTCTTTCAGTTTCTCCCTCATCCTATATGTATCTTCACCATAAAGAAAAATAATCATGGCAATTTTATATTACCCAAATTAAAAAACAATTTCAAATAAAAAGGGCATATGCTTTATTTTGCACATACCCATACAATTTTAACCATCTGACCTAAGCTTCTCTACATCAATTCGGTAGTTTTCAATATTAGTTAAGCCACCTTGGTAATATTCAATCCTCTTTGGAAAATCCTTCCTGTCGGGATAGAAGAGATAAACGCAGACGCTTGTAAAAGCAGAACGGCGGTGGGTATTATAAGTCTGGCAGACAGTTATCCACTTCGTGCACTCCGAATGCAATTCGCTGTATGCATCATTAACTTTTTTGCAAACCTTCTGGAAGTTCTCGGTTATCCTGACGTTCTGAGGGGCAGCCTCAATAGTTACCTTTATATCCCCGAAGGCCTTGCCAAACTTGTCAACAATCAGTCTCTGCAGGTTTAAGGGAGAACTATCCTCGTCTCCAGCTTTCACCGTCTCTTCGAGCACCTTCTTTGCATCTTCATAACTGCTTCGCGCCTCTGCATATCCTATATATGAGCCCTTTTCCGCCTCATTGGCCTGTTCAAACATCTCCCAGATAGTCTGGATAAGGGGCTCGACCCTATTGTTGATTGCCGACGAAAACATGGCAGCACCGCCAAATGAGAATTCCTGTTCCTCCACTAGTGTATCTCTATCTTCAATAACCGCTATTACTATTACAAGTGAGAATATGAAAATCACAAAAGCCACAACCCCCACAAACCCAAGAATACCTGCTATCGTTTTTTTGGTCTTTTTTTTCATGGTTATTCCTTTCTTAACTGAATTTATTGTTTTTACAAAGAACTATCCTAATAAAACAAAATAGCAAATGAAGAAGCCACTGTCAATAGTTGCCCGAGGCCCGTCCCCGGATAAATTTATAATTTTTGGCATTTAGGGCAGAAGTGACAGCTGCGGCTGCCGATTTTTTTTCTTTGGATAATTGTTCCACAACGGGAACATCTTTCTCCTTCTCTTCGGTAAACTTTTCTTATTTTATCAAATTTTCCCTTTCGGCCAGCCGGGTCCCGATAATCAGAAATGCTTTCCCCCCGAAGCTTAATTGCTTTTTTGAGAATTTTCTTGAGGGCTTGATAGATTCTTTTGAGTTCCTCTTCTTTTAATTTTGAAACATCTCTAAATGGATGAACTTTCGCTGCCCATAATGTTTCGTCTGAATAAATGTTTCCCACTCCAGCAATAATTTCTTGATTCATTAAAACCTGTTTTACTTTTCCTTTTTTATTTTCTAAAACTTCCTTAAATTTTTCAAAGGTAAAACTCTTTTCTAAGGGCTCTGGCCCCAAACTTTTCAGTTCTTTTGAATTTTTTAAATCTTCTGTTCTCCACAACTCAACTTTGGCAAATTTCCTTAAATCAGAAAGAGCCAACATTTTTCTATTATCTAATGTAAACAATAAGTGAATGTAGGTGTTAATTTTCTCTTCTAAGAGACCTTTTTCTTTTGGTTTCCAATATCCATTATCTAATATCCAATATCCAACTAAAAGATGGCCGGTTAATTTCTGATGGATTAAAAGAGAATAATCTTTGGAAAGTCCAAAAATAATATTTTTTCCTCTCCGCCAAATTTTTTGAATCTTTTTACCTTTGAGTTGTTTCCTAAATTCCTCAAAATCTTTTGGTTTCTTGATTATTTTTTTAGTATCCGTCCACACATCAATAAAGGTCCTCGAAAGGACCTTTGTTCGTAAACCTCTTACTGTTGTTTCTACTTCAGGAAGCTCCGGCACAAATTGGGTGTCAGATATTAGGTGTTGGATAATAGATGTGAGGCGATAGGCGGTGTTAGGCGAAACTATCTAAAATCCAAAATCCAATTTATCTAATATCCAGCATCTAATATCTAATATCTATTTAAGGACGGCCTTAACCTTTTCGATTATTTCTCCTGGGGTGAAGTGGGCTTTAATCAAATAATCAACCGCTCCAATTTTTAACCCTCTTTCTATATCATCTTTCTGTCCGAGATTTGATAAAATAATCACTGGAATTTGAGATAGAACTGGGTCTTCTTTTATTTTAGCTAAAACTTCAAATCCGTCTATCCCCGGTAAAATAAGGTCTAGCAAAATTAAATCTGGCTTTTCCTCTTTAACGCTTTTTATTCCCTTCTCTCCATCCACTGCTTCAACAATATCATAACCTTCTTTTATAAGTTTCTGAGCAATTAACTCCCGAAGAAACTTATCGTCTTCAACTATTAAAATTTTTTTTGCCATACGTCAGGTAACAAGTAGCAAGTAACAGATAACAAGAGTTTTGTTTCCTGTTTCTTGTTTCTTATTTCTTATTTTACTCTATTTAAAAGATAAATACAATGTTAATAAAACTCCTCGGTTAGAAACTCGCCAAATCTTTCTTTTACCGGAATAGTAAAGTAGAAAGTTGAACCCTTCCCTTCCTCGGATTCAAACCAAATCCTTCCTCCGTGAGCTTCAATAATATTCTTGGATATAAAAAGTCCAAGTCCAGTCCCCTCGGTCTCCATTTTTATTATATTAGCACCTCGAAAGAATTTAGTAAATACTTTCCCCTGTTGATATTGAAGAATTCCTACCCCGGTGTCTTGAATCTGAACTTCTATTTCCTTTTCATCCCCTTTCAGAGAAATTGAAACCTTGCCTCCGGGAAGAGTATATTTTAGAGCATTGTCAAAAATATTCTTAATAGCAATTTTCATTTTTTCAACATCTAACATAAGTTTAGGCAATTGTTCTCTTGGTTTTTTAAATTCAAACCTGAGTTTCCTTTTTTCCATCTCTTTCTTATGGGCATCTACTATGGATTGAATTATATCTTCAATACTTGAGAGAACTATTTTAGAAAGATATTTTCCCTCTTCAATCTCACTTACATTTAAAAGACTATTAACTAAGGAAATCATCTTTTCGTTTGTTTTATAAGTGTCTTGAAGAAAACTTTTTTGTTCTTTGTTTAACTTTCCTAAATCTTCATCTAAAAGCATCATTAAACTCCATTTAACTGCTGATAGAGGAGTTCTTAACTGATGGGCAGCTAAAGTAACAAACTCACTTTTCATTCTATCTACTAATTTTTCTCGAGTAACATTATGTAAAATAACTAAAGTGCCAACTTTCTTTTCCTTGACTATCACCGGCACAGTGGTTATCTCTAAAATAAAATTTACTCTAATTT
>JAHCRG010000015.1 GCA_020148045.1 Patescibacteria group bacterium | reverse complement strand
TTTGAGAGTTTCCAAAGCTTTATGGTAAATTTCTTTAGCAGAAAAAGAAGGTTTTGGTAATGCAATAAAAATGCCAAAGCCAATAATAACTATTATTAAAATAGCTCCGAATGTTATGAATATTATTACTCCGATTCCATTTTTCTTTTTTGTGTTTCTAACTTTCATTTTTTACTTTTCCTATAGAATTTCACTTAAGGTGTAAAGATCTTTAGTGCTTAAAATCCTATCGCTTAATTTATTTATTTAAAATTCTTTTTAGATTTTGAATAGATTTTAATTAAATTAATATTTTTTGTGTTTTTTAAATAATTAAAAAGCCACAAATTTTGGAGATATTTATTTAAAAATTAATTTAAAATCTCCTTTTTATAATATATGCTTTTGTTGATACGCTTTAACGATTACCCAACTCTTTTCTTAATTCTTTAAGGACTTCTTTTACTAATTCTTAACTGAAGGATTTTATATTAAATTGTTTTATAAGTTTTAATATTTCATCAATACCCATCTGCAATATTTTAATATATCCTATGTGGTATATATTTTAGTTCTGTATATATGATAGGAGTTAAATTTATTGTGAAGATTTCTTTTCCTCTATCTTCTCTAAAGCTCTTTTTACAATTTCTTGAACTCCTAGATCTTTATCTTTTAATGCATTAGTTAGTGCTTCTATAGCTCTTTCATCCCCTATCTCTCCAAGAGCATATGCTGCCCTAGCACGAACATTACTATCTTCATCCTTTAGAGTTTGAATTAGCAATTCTACTACTGGTTCTCCTATCTCTATAAGAGATTTTGCTGAGTAGGAGGGCCATCCCTCTTCCATACTCATGATTTTAATGAATACTTGAGGTCCCCACAAAGTAGCTAGACTATCTCCTAGAGCATTAAAGCAAACTTCTCTAAAAGGAGCACCAGATGGTTCTTTAGGACAGTAAAAAATAGTATTTGGGGGTGGATATCTTTCGCTGGTATGAAAAGTGAATGGCTCGCGCTCTGGAATAGTAAGGCTTATATCAATGTATGCTACAGCTCCACTGTAACAGGTTCCTGCTTTCCAATAATTTGCACGTAGGGCATTACCAGTTAGGATAATGGTCAGAGTAGCATCACATGGGTCACCTTCATCCACTAACTTTACTCCTAGCCTTGATAAGATGCTCTTGGTAGATTTGTAAATAGAAAGGGAGGATTTTTTCTCACTTCCAGGATATGATTGTTCCACAT
>JAHCRG010000014.1 GCA_020148045.1 Patescibacteria group bacterium | reverse complement strand
TGATTTATATTCTACAGGTACATAAAAATCACGTGAAATAATACAAGCTTCCCGCTCAAACCCTTCTGGGATAATTTCTGCTTTCATTTCATTCAAAATAGCCAAGACTTCAAGACTAGGAGGTTCATCTCGGCTTCGTTTTGCTACTTTTATTTCAAACAATTTCTGAAACCATTCCGGTTCATCCCCCTCATCACAGCTCTTAACACGATAAGAAAGACTTCGTTCCATTAAAAACCGCCGTGATGAGCGCGCTCCTGCAAATTTAGCCCGCGTTCTCGCCCCTTTTCCAATCCAAAGAACAATTTCCTTATCATTGTGGTTCACAATCATAATTACATTGTGGGAAATTAGTGCCTCCTTTAAATCTCTGTGTTTTAAGACTAATTCACCAGTTTCCTCAACTTTATAAAGTTCCAACGGCTGGATAGGCATATTCTACCATCTCTAAATTTCTCATCTATTATAGATTTTACTTCTTTTCTCTCCAAAACATACACATGTTATATTTATTTATTTATCTAAGGTTAAATTAATTATCAAAAATAAGTAAAAAAGAGCTTTTTTTGGAGTAAGATAATTTTCTTTCGCAAATTTTTTAATATTTTTCCTTTATTTTTTTCTATGACTTTTTAGAGAATATTTTTCATATTTAAGAGTGTCAGAAAAGGAAATCCATTTTTGTCGCTAATTTTACGCGAGATCTTCCTCAAATCACCTTTAATATACCCTATATTCCCGAGAGAATACGCGCTTTTTTATTTTATTTTGTAATCTCCTCTCTTATGAGTGAAATAAACGAAAAACCTATTGAAATTGCCCAATTACCGGGTCCTAATCTCCAAACTCTTAATTGTCCTTGTTGTAAATCTGATAAGCTTAAGATATCTCACTCCAGATGGCGTACAATTCCCGATCTTGGGACTAAAAACCTCCAAAAGTTTCTGGAATTCGAGAGTATTCATCTCCAGTGCAACTCATGTGGTAAAATTTTTCCATTCCAAAGAGCGGGCATTGTGCCTGGGCTCTCCGTTTCCGGTGATGTATTGGACACGGTACTCACGCTTTACTTTGATTTTGGGAATTCAGGAGATATGGTTAGAAGATTAATGGAAAAACTATATTCTGTAATGCTCAAACGCGAAACTATCCTGAGTTGGATCAGAAAGTATGGCAAGGACTATTGTAAGAAAAATGATAGGACATTTAAAGAAAATATTGAGCTCAATAGCGGGGTTCTCGCCCTTGATGGTACATTCCCGGCTTTAGCGCTCGAGGAAGATGATGGGACTAAAATACCTCATGTTAAAAAAAAGCAGGTGTCTTGCTTGCGACTGACAACATTATCCGACGGAACCTTGCTTGCTATCTGGGACGAGGCGAAAACGAACCCGAAATCACCGAATTTTTAATCATTTTACGTGATGATTTATCACTGGACCCCGCGTTTATCATCGTAGATTACAAGCCAGCTTGGGAATTAGCCCTTAAAAAAATATTTCCGAATGCAATCATCATCAGGTGTGGATTTCATACGGTACAACTCGTTAATCGAGGGATTCTTAAGGAATTAAATCAGATTTCGAGAATAAGATTCAAAGACGTGATAAAAGAAATTAAGAAACTTTATCAAGCTATAAAACAGCATATATGGCAAGGGGATGCAATTGATTTCAAGTTCAAAAACACAATAGTATCTCAGTTCCAGTATTTTTATAAGTTAGTCACGGAATTATTTAAGACGGATCAATTGAACAGGTTTGAAACCTGCCTAGATACCATTCTTGAAAAGTTGGTCCAACATGGCACGAATTTTTCAAAACAATTACGCGAAGATTTAATGAATAGACTGCCTAAAAATGGTTTAACAGAAAAGAATCTGAAATATTATCGCCAAAAAGTGAAAGGCGCACTCTCGTTGGTCATGCGCCAATTTAGACGGAAATTAGAGTGTACAAACCGAGATTTCAACAAGGTGAAATCTTTACTTTTAAAGCGCCCTGAGAATTTATCCAACCATGAATCTAGATTCTTAGCGAAGTACTTGAAGAAATATCCTGAATTCTGTAAGTATAGAAAATTATCCATGCGCATATCTAATATTTACCATGATCCCCCCGAAAAATTGACCCGCTTCATAATTGAAGATATTGAATTATGGGAGGGGGCGCATTCGGAATTAAAACATGCGATAAAAACCTTGAAAAAGAATGTAGATAAGATTTTCAATTTTCTGCCTCTCTATTCCGCGAAGAAATATAAAAAATATTCAAAAATTTCGCGGGTCACACCTGAGCCTCAAGTGAGGAAGATTAAGGATCTATATAGAGTGAAATTTGGATTTAGAACCATAGAAACAACGCAGTTATTATTGGAAAATCAACTAAACTGTCCTGTTTTTGTGAGTTCCCTCTAGAAAAACTATTAAATTGGAAAAACGAAAAAAACTTATCTTACTCAATTTATAATAATAAAAAAATGAATAAATATAAAAAATTATGAGGTAGGAGTTGATGCGATATTTAAATAAAATGAAAATAGGTAGTTACATCGCAGGAATAGTTACAGTAATTCTTTTAGCGTGCAGTCTAATTAAATTTTTGCTTCATTGTCGAGAAACAACCCCAGCAATTGCAAGCACTTGGTTTTTATTATTTTTTGCAGTAGTAGCTGCTGTAGCGGGGGCTATATTTTTTAAAAAAAGTACAAGAAATTTTATTAGAAATTCTGAAGGATTTAGATTGATGATGAATTATTGCTATTCCTGTGGTTTTTCGCTAAATAAAAATATGACTATCGAAGTGTGTCCAAAATGTAACGCAAAACTAAATCTCATTGAGGTTATTGATGAATGAAATATATCATAAACTAACTTAAATTTGAGACCATAAACTAAATCTTTGAAATTTATTTACAACATA
>JAHCRG010000013.1 GCA_020148045.1 Patescibacteria group bacterium | reverse complement strand
TCCAAAAAAACTGCCATATATAAAAACCGCTCGAATGCTAAACCCTTCTGTTAGCTTTATTTTTAGACCACCGCCAATAGCCCATAGAGGATATCCATGAGCACAGGTACCAACGCCGCCGGTCACGTATGGAATAAATCGCTCTATAGGCCAGTTATAGCTAATACTTCCAATGATATAAGCATCCGCACAAGCTCCAGGCCAAAAAACAACGTTTGCCTCAAATTCTACGTTGTCATTTGCGTACCAGCCTACGGCAAACAAAGGAAGCAATGGCAAAGCCACTCCAGCACTAACTTCTTTATCTCCTTTTTTGGGTAGGTTAGGTTTTGAGTTGGCAGCTAATGAATCCCCACTCCCAAATATAATCATGAAGCTAACAGCTAATGCAATAATAATACCTCTTTTCGTAAATAACATTTTCTTTCCTTCTTTATTAGAAAGTTCATCCCTACCTTAAGTGGGTGTCAAGCTAAAGGGATAGAAATTTGTTTTTAGTGGGATTTTCACCTCCCTTTACCCTTTTCTCAAATACTACAATATGAAAAGTTTGAAGAATTCAGGATAAAATTACGCTTTTTTTATAAGTATTGTTATATATGCTGGTTGCGCATCAAAATAAAATTTCTTTTTAAAGATTTTTAAATTTGTTCCTTTTATTAAGTGTTTAATTTTATTATGATTCAATTTATTTAAATGGATTTTATATCCTTTAAAGGGGTTTCGATAAAAAATCCATGCATTTCTCATAGTACCCATACCTCTAAATAACTCCCAAGGATAATACAAAACCACTAAACCTCCAGGCTTGAGTATGCTGTCAATTTCTTTGAATAATTTTTGTATATTAGGTATGTGCTCAATTGTATAACATGAAACTATTTTAGTAAAGAAATTCTCTGGAAAGTTAGTTTCTCTTGCATCCATAAATTTTAAATCTGTAACTTGGGAATTTTTAACAGCTCCTTCATTTACATCTATTCCTATTATTTTTCTACAAAATGGTTGTAAAAATGAAACAAGATCGCCCTTATCACAACCTATATCTAAAACAATATCACTATGTTTTAATTGTAATTCCTGTTTCAATTTCTCGTTTATCCTTTTTATTCTGCCAAAAGCATTCCATATTCCCGATCGAGAAAATTTTAAATCGTATCTCATAATAATTTAAGTATTTGTTTA
>JAHCRG010000012.1 GCA_020148045.1 Patescibacteria group bacterium | reverse complement strand
TTCTAAGCCGTCGGTTGTCCGTTCGAGTCGGACCGAGGGTGCCATGATGGTGGGTGTAGCTCAATGGTAGAGCACATGGTTGTGGTCCATGTGGTTGCGGGTTCGAATCCCGTCATCCACCCCAAATCCTGCTTTTGTCTTTCGGGATTAGTTTAGATGAATTGATGGGAAGATCAAAGCGATGAACAAGACTAAGAAATAGTACATCAACAAGCATTTGGCCAAAGAGGAAGATAGGCCGACAGAAAATTGTTAAAGAATGGCGAGTATACCTTACTTGTAATTTTTGGGAGGTAAAATAATATTAAATGAAAACAAAAATTTGGCATAAAATCATAATTGGTGATTCACGCTATATGGATGAGGTTAAAGATAAATCTGTCCATTTGGTGATCACCTCACCCCCCTATTGGCAATTAAAAGATTATGGCGTAAAAGGTCAAATTGGTTTTGATGATTCTTACCAAAATTACATTGCTAATTTGAATAAAGTTTGGTTAGAATGCCATCGAATTTTACATCTTGGCTGTAGGTTGTGTATTAATATTGGAGATCAATTTGCAAGGGCTATTTTCTACGGTAGATATAAGGTTATTCCAATCAGAACCGAAATAATTAAATATTGTGAAACTATAGGATTCGATTACATGGGTGCCATAATTTGGCAGAAAGTTACAACTTGCCAAACTACAGGTGGAGCTACAGTAATGGGATCTTATCCCTATCCAAGAGGCGGGATAATTAAGATCGATTATGAATTCATCTTGATATTTAAGAAACTTGGAAGGCCTCCACAAGTTTCTAAAGAAGTGAAAGAAAAGTCAAAACTTACAAATGAGGAATGGAATAAGTACTTTAATGGTCATTGGGATTTTCCTGGTGAAAAACAGAACGGGCATATTGCTATGTTCCCGTTGGAATTGCCACGGCGTTTAATCAAAATGTTCAGTTTTTATGGAGATACAGTATTAGATCCATTCTTAGGGAGTGGAACTACTTCAAGAGCAGCTTTAGAATTAGGGAGGAATTCTATTGGCTACGAAATAAATGAAAAATTTTTAGAAGTAATAAAATCGAAGATGGGAATTTCTAAAGAACCTGTATTGTTTAAAGAAAATTTTGACTATGAGATCATTTTTCAAAGAAAGAGAACAACTGAGAAGGAACCAATGAAAAAGCCAATGGCAGAGGTTGGTGGCAATCAATTAGAACGATTAGTAGATCCAAAAAAATTTAAATTTGGAACTGTAATAGATACTGAAGGTAGAAAGAAACGGGAAAATTATTATTTTGTTAAAGCTATATTGGATACTGAAACGGTGGTGTTAGAGAGTGGCTTAAAAGTGAAACTTCTGGGGGTAAAAGCAAGATCGGGTTTGGAAGACAAGGCGTGTGAGTATCTAAAAAATTTAACTAAAGGGCAAAAGGTTTTTATGAAATTCGACGATATAAAGTACGATGAGAAAGGTAACTTATATTGTTACCTTTATCTAAAAAATAAGACTTTCATCAATGCTCACTTAATAAGAAATAAATTAGTTGATGTTGATAAATCTTTTGAATATAAATATCAATCAAAATTTATAGATTACTCGAAAATGAGGTAATAAGATGGATAGAAAAATAACAACAGTCAAATTAAAGAATGAAGAAATTCAAGAGTATATTGGGCTTGAATCCCCTGAATTTCCAAAATATGTGACGACATTCATCAATCGAGCTAATCGCTTCTCCCAAGCGACAAGGCCTGAAAATGTTGGACAACTCAGTGAATTGATTAAAGAATTTCCCGGAAGGACAGTCTCAGAGTGGGAATCTTGGTATTGTGAACGATATCCCGATACTATTAGAATTGCTACAGATAAAATTGCGAACATGATTCAGAATTTTAGAGAAGCATTAGATAAAGTTACTCATGAAATGATTGAGAAGTGGGTGAAAGATTTAGTGATAATTAAAACCTTTATCGGATTGCATTTTCAAGAAGCAATTCTTAAGAAAGTTGCCGAGATTAAAGGTACAACTTACAGACTTTCTAATGAAGAGGAAGAATCAAAAGGTATCGATGGTTTTATCGGCTCAATTTCCGTTTCTATAAAGCCCTACACATATAAAGAAGAAAAGGAGTTAAAGGAGAAAATCCCTGCTAAGATCATTTATTATGAGAAGTTGGATGATGGAGTTGAAGTCGATTTTTCAGAATTATAGATTTAATCTCCTTTAGCCGCGGTATCGTATTCGTGTATAAACCAAGAAGTATTTCACAAAATATGCCAATTTGTGAGCATAAATGAAGTATTTTGGTTATTTTAAGTTATACGTAATGACACTTTTCAAAAAAAACAGTGAGGTGAAAATATGAGTAAAAAAATATGCAACATAATGAAGCATACTCTATATATAGGTAGTGCTGATGAAGAACTTATCAAGATAAAAGACAATAGTATCCAGCTGATAATTACTTCTCCACCCTATTGGAACGCAAGAGACTATAAACATCAAAAGCAAATTGGTTTTAATGATACGTATGAGGAATATCTTATGAAAATGAAAAAGATTTTCAAAGAGTGCGTTAGAATACTTCTGCCAGATGGTAAAATTGCCTTAAATATAGGCAACGTTTATAATTTTGAACTCGTTCATAAGAGAACATATACAGTAAATTTAATTATGGAGGCTTGGAAGATCTTGAATGAGTTTGAAGAATTAAGATTTATGGGGACAATCTATTGGAAAAAAAGCACCTCCCGCAATGGTGCAGTTTTGTTTGGTAGCTATCCATATCCCTCTACTTTTATGATTTCCACAGCATTAGAGGCGATCCATATATTTAGGAAGGTTGGTAAAAGAAAAGTTTCCAAAGGCATAAAAGAAAAGTCTAAGATATCGAAAGAAGAATTTAGGCAATTTAGAGACCCTATATGGCACCTAAATGGCATAAGCAGGAAAGATCATCCGGCAGTTTTTCCTAATGAACTTGTATATAGATTAATCAAAATGTATTCTTTCTGTGGTGATACTGTCTTAGATCCATTTTGTGGTATAGGAACAGTGAATATAGAGGCACTGGTGTTAAATAGAAACTCGATAGGTATAGATGTAAAGAAAAAGTATATTAGAAAAACTGTATTGAATCTTAAACACATCGACAAATTTGCTTCTATAATAGTTTATGATAAAAATATGGTGAGAAACTATGCACGATAATGAAATAGAAGTCCTAAAGCGCATGGTAAAAGGGTATGAAGAATCATTACCAAAGCTAAAAATACTAATATTTGGTCCTGGCGAGCGAAATCCCAATGAGTATGCCCAGAAATGTTTTCGTAAGCGCCGTGAAATCAAAGAAATTTTGACAAACAAAAATCATTTTGCAATTTTACCGGAAGAAGCATTCGATGAGGCTAGAAGGCAAGGTAAGGAGTATTCAAATATAACCTCATTCGAAAAATATTTAATAGAGCAACAGTGCGATCTTGCTGTATTTTTATATGTCCCGAAGTGTCCAGGGGTAGCGCATGAACTAGATGTTTTTTCTATTATCCCAGAATGTGTAAGAAAAATATACCTTTTTTATGGCAAAGATTGTCAATACAATTCCGAATGGACACTCAAGGATAAGGAAGAGTTCGTTATAGGCGGCAGTGGACATGTAGATTCTTTTTGTCAAAATGATATTGAAAAATGTGAGTTAGGAAAAAAAATAATCAAAATAGTCGAAAATGTAAGAAGATTTCTTAGTATGCATCCCTATAAAAAATATGAAGAGGTAAAATAAATGACAACAAGCAGCATAAAAGAAATATGGAAATTGATCGAAAAATTTAAAGATGAAGTAGAATTGTTGACGAGTGATGAAGCATTGGTGCTGCTTATTTACATTAATCGGCATAAGGGCATTACCAAGACGGAGTTAATAGAAAAAGTTAAGAAACATTTTAAACAAGTCAATATTCTGATTGACACCTTATTATCTACCAAATTTATAGAGGGAAAGAATGGTTTACTTTATCTTTCTAGAAAAGGTGAGGAAATTGTAAAAGTAATAGAATATTCTAAATATGATATCAGTGAGTTACCAAAAGATGCAATTCGGGGATATAGTTTACAAACACCACCTTTAGGAAGTGGGTCAACTTCTGTCACCTTTAGGGCGACAAAAGAAAAAACTGAGTTTGATGTTGTCTTAAAAATATTTAAGCCTGGTATTCTGGATCATGTAGATTTCGGGGAGAAAATAAAAACAATGCGGCCTTTTGTTTCTGTCCCCCATTTAGTAATTCCACAAGATTATGGAGAGTTCAAGTGGAATGGGTTAAACTTGAAATACATTGAGATAAAATATATAAAAGGGGACTCGTTAGGGAAATTTTTAAATGAGAATAGAAATGTGGATTTAGAGGAAACACTAAGAAATTTCATTAAAGAAGTAGCAGGGACATTAAAAATAATCCAAAACAAAGGTTTTACCCACGGTGATCTCCACGAGAATAATATCTTAATGGTAGAGGACGAAGTATACAAAGGTGGAAATATATTCCATTTTGAAGTGATAGATTTTATTGGTATAAATTCAAATGAAAAGTTTCGCCGATATGAACTAACTGATTTAGAATACTTTAAAGAAAATTTTTTTAAAATAACTCGAAAATATGCTAGTACACCTTCTGGTAAAGTAGATAGAAAAAAACTTGGAGAAAGATTGGTCTATATCTATAATAATCTCGTTGAAAATAAATATAATACATTCGATGATGTAATTAAGGGGCTATCTGAAAAACTTCCGGAAAGGAAAAGATTTCAATATGAACCCCCATTTACATATCTTATATTTGAAACCTACGATGTTAATGATCCCTTGTGGCTCAAAAGATTTGAGCTAGAAGCTACTATTTATGAGTATTTTATAGACTTTCGGCCATTAATATGTTCGGGCCCCAGAGGATGTGGCAAGACTATTTATCTAAGATCTTTGAGTTTTATACCCAAATTAATAAAAGTGGCCGAAGATGAAGAAGATGTAAAAAATAAGATCGCTTATTTTAAGGGAATATTTGGTATTTATTTTGCTTGCAGACAAGGTGAATTCAAAATTTTTTCTGAAAAGTGCTATAAGTTTACATTTGAAACACAATTATTTCTTAAACACATATTAATTTTAAAGATTCTTAGAAGAACGATCTCCTTGATAGGAGAAGCATACTCTGAGAAAGTATTCACAAGTGAACCAAAAGTGGAACTTATTTTAGATATCCTCTCTCAGTATTTGACTAAAGAACTTACAATGACTTCGACATTTCGTGAAAGACCTTTTAAAGAACTAATATCAATTTTAAGAAATGAAGAGAATTTCTGTATAGATATGGTGGGGAAGGAGGAGGAATATCCACCTACAAGTAACTTATTGCAAGAGAATATCTTAATAGAATTTTTCCAAACTATTAAAAAAGCAGTTTCTGAACTATCAGATGCCAAGTTTTATGTAATTTTTGATGATTTAAGCGAACCACAGGTAAATTTAGAAATGCAAAAGATACTTAATTGTTTGATAGCATGCCATAATGAAGTGTATTGCTGCAAATTTTCAACAGATAAGTATGCGTATACTTTTCAAGATATGTACGGAAAAGCTCTACAAGTACCACATGATTATACATATCGTGATATGTCAAATGTGGAAGATTATGAAAAATATTTGGAAAAAATAATAAACAGACAACTCGAAATAGGTGGATACACCAAAAAAATCAAGGATTATCTTGAGGAATTACCATACTCACATAAAGAATTAATTAACCTTTTATCTAAAAGGGAATATAACAAAGTTAAATATGGTGGGTGGAATCTAATTGTTCAGTTATCTTCATGGAGTGTCCGTGATGGATTAGTAATTTGTGAGGCAATTTTTAAACAATATGGTGGTAGAGAAAAGCATAATAAATTGAAGGAAGGTAAAGATAAAATTTTCATGGATGTCCAAGATAAAGCAATTAGAAAATATTCTAATGAAGCGTATGGTTATCTAATTAACATTGAGTATGTCGGTAAAGAAATTTTTGATGTGGTCAGAAGCTTCGGTGAAATATCCAGAGAATATTTGAAGAGAGAAATAACAAAGGAGAAGGAAAGAAAACACGAAGTAATTACTATAGAGAGAAGAGATAATAAGGAGTTGTCAGTCAAAGCAGAAGATCTATTGAGAAAATTAATTCGACATTCTGTCTTTATAGATAGAGGTCATAGTTTCTCGAGAGAGCAAATCGGGCGAGTCGAAAAATTTACCTTGCATAGAAAATATACACCCGAACTTAAGACAACCTATAGGGAAAGAGAACACCTAAGGCTTTCCAAAGATCGATTAGAGGAATTTTTGTTACGCCCCGACCAATTTAGAGAAAAATTTTTCAAAAAAGGTAAGGAAGATAAATATCAATTGAAATTTTTTGACTTTGAAGAAGGTGATAAAAATGAATAAAATACAAGAATTTGCACCTGACTTAATAGCGGACAAGAAAAATTCCTTATATATTTGTGCTGCTGGTTTTGAGGACAGGGTGAAAGGGGTTGTCGAAAAGCTCAAAGAGATAAGTGAAAAGGTTTTTAAATATAGTAATATTTTGGAATATTATAGTAGCGTTAGTTACAAACAAACCCAAAAGAAGAAAAAGTTTTTAGAAAAGAATAAAGAAAACTTAGACTTTTTACAGAGCTCTTTAAAGAATTTGTCTACCAATATGCTTGAAAATACCATAATAGACATCGATTACATATTTAAGACCAATAATAATTTTAAAAATATGTTAATAAAAAACATACCTGCCACAGAAATCGATTCAATCTTTATAGATATTTCTGGGATGGCGAATTTTTTAATACTTCTTACATTATATCAAACAAGCAAGATTTTTCATGATAAAGAAATATTCGTTTTATACACGGAGGCTCAAAACTACTTCCCCCAAAAAGATGAGAAAGATGAAATATTACAATTTGCAGAAGCGCGAAATGAGAATAGTATAACAAGGTTAGGTGAGCTACTTGGTGCTTCAGGTGCCAGAGAGACAATGATTCTCCCTTATTTTAAAGGATATTTTAAAGAAGATTTCCCGATATGCCTTATCTTCTTTGTTGGATATGAGCCATCTCGGGCGATAGGACTCTTAGACGCATATCATCCTAATATTGTAATTACCTGCTATGGGGTTTCACCACACGAACACTTTAAATGGCGAACAGAATTTTCTAAGGAATTACACAGCAAACTCAAGGTATTTGAACAATATCCATCTTCAAAGACGGAAATCTCAACTTTTAATATTCAGGAAATTATTTCTAAACTGGAAGAGATATACATAAGTGCAGACCGAGAGGGTAAAATTTTATATGAAAATTACAACATTGGTATCACACCCCAATGTAGCAAATTACAAACCGTGGCTACATATCTATTTTGTCAATCGCATCCAGATGTTCAAGTTGTTTTTTGCTTGCCAGGCTTGTTCAATCCCGAAAGATATTCGAAAGAAATTGGAAAGAGTTGGCTGTATAAATTATTAATTTAATAATATTTTAATGAAGAAATCGCCAAAGCGGATAATAGAGAAGCCTGTCGAAAAACTCCTTTTTGAGCCTAAAGTGCATAAACCAAGGATTTTACTCCGTTGAGGACATATTTGCTTAGAAGTACAGCTGGAAGAAATCTATAGTAAATCAACAGGCTTAGAGCATATGTGGCTTTGTGTCTTCGGCACGCTATCCAAAACCATCTTTGGTGAACATCAGATACGCTCAGAACGTTATAAAAAATGGAAATTTTTTGAAAGATAGTTTTTGATACCAGTTTAGAATTGTTAGGCAAATTTTGTCCCCATCCAAAATTTGGCCCTAAAATGTTTTGGATTTTTTCTGGCTCGGCAAGCCGCTTGAGGACGCCTTTTTGTGGTAGATTTGCTCAGGCGGACGAAGGCTAGAGACTTAATAACTTCTATTTGCGTAAAAATTTTCTATATATTTACACAAGTTATTCTAGTGAGCATTGATAATTGATATAGTTTATGTATAACCCTATAATAAGTTTAAGTAAAGGATATGTTTAAAACAACTTCCCGAAAGGAGACTTTATGATTCCAGATAAACTGTTAAAATATGAAATTGGTAAAATTAAAAAGAAAATAGAATCTTTAGGGATACCCTCGTTTAAATGTAAAGCAGTGATTAAGAAAAAAGAACCAAAAGTTATAACAAAACCGTTGGACCTTGCCGACTATATAGAACACACCGCATTAAAACCTCAGACTTCTCATCAAGATATCTTAGATTTATGCAATCAAGCAAGAGAATATCAGTTCCGAGGTGTATGCGTCAACCCGTTATACATTGAAGAAGCTAAAGAACATTTGAAAGGAACAGATTGTTTAATCGTAACAGTTATTGGATTCCCTTTAGGAATGAACTTAACAGATACAAAAGTAAACGAAGCAGAAAATGCTATACGACTAGGTGCTAATGAAATAGATATGGTTATGGCAGTTGGTTTATTAAAAAGTGGAGATTATAAGGGTGTATTTGAAGATATACAAAAAGTTGTAATTTTAGCAAAAACAATTCCTGTTAAAGTGATCTTAGAAACTAGTCTTCTAGAGCGAGAGGAAAAAATTGCTGCGTGTTTGTTGACCAAACGTGCTGGTGCGGCTTTTGTTAAAACTTCAACTGGTTTCTCTAGCGGTGGAGCTACAATAGAAGATGTTAAGTTAATAAGAGCAATTGTAGGCAATGAAATGGGGGTTAAGGCAGCAGGTGGCATTAGAGATTATAATACAGCACGAGCTATGATTGAAGCGGGTGCTGATCGTTTAGGTTGTTCTTCATCAGTCAAAATAGTAAATGAAGAAAAGAAAAGCGGAACTGCTAAAAATAATAATTATGAAGCTGTTTTAAAATATACATGGGATTGGTTTAGTTATCATGCGAATCAGCGAATGGTTGCCCTCCGCTTCTTCATAATTATTATGGGTGCAATTGGTTATATTTTTATTTTGGGGATAAGTAAGCCGAATTTCCTTTTGATTCTTATTTTTGGATTATTGTGTATTGGTATAGCTAAATTATTTTGGATTATAGATGTACGTAATAGGGAGCTTGTTCAATGTGCACGCGATGTTCTTGATAAGTTAGAAGAAAAGATGGGCTGGGTAGAAGATGATATTGCTGTAAGAAGAAAGGATAGGGGACGGAAATGTCTAGATGAATGTGTAGAATATGACCTACTATCCAAAAGGCTTAAAGACCGATATACGAGGAAGAATAAAAAATTATGCATAACATATAGTTATATGTTTAGTCGGGCATATTATTACGTAATTATAATGGGTTACATTATCAGTATAATAGGAGCAATTTTATTAGCGATACAGTTGTATAAGAGTAAAATTCTTATTAACATTTCAAATTATTTGCAATATATTTCTCACCTAATTTCCAAATAGGAAAATAAGGGGGAATAAAAGCGCATTCCTTTTTAGGGGAAGCAGGCTCGGAGCACAGGCAACGGAAGACACCAAAGGTGGCTGAAGTCCGAGCACCGAGACTGC
>JAHCRG010000011.1 GCA_020148045.1 Patescibacteria group bacterium | reverse complement strand
TGCGGTCGGGCGATATTGTATATGTCCGACGATGGAGCGTCAAAGTAATTGCCGCCCGAAAGTGGTTTTTTCCTCGCCAGAATTTAATTATTTATAGACGGGGTTGTCGAAAATTGTATCAGAGAAATTCTGGCATCGGAAAAAAGGGTCGGTCGTTTTGATGGATCATAATAAACTCAATCGTAATTGTCACCGTGCGGTACTACTTCTTAACTTATTTATATTCGTGAGGCTCCCAAAACTCCCTTAATTGAAAAATACCAATGTCGATAAGGTAAACAACGAAATTGTACTCTAAATCTTCCTTGTTTCCAATTAAATCATCAGTCGGAAAAAATAAAGAAAAATCGAATCTAAGAATAACCATCGGGATGATTTTTCTTGATTTATTTCCTTGCCAAAAAATCTGATTATTTCCGGGATTAACACTGCTGAAGAATCTTATCTATAGAAATAACCAGATTTTTTTCTGATGATAGTATTCTCGAAGAGAAAAAGGAGATTTAGAAATGTTATTTACGATGGATTTTATGATTTTGTATTTAAGATGGGTACGTAAAGTTAAAATGGTCAAAGAGTTACAGAAATATGTCGACTGTTATTTCGAACTACGAGAAGATTGTATGAAGTTAGCGATGAAAATGGGTCGTAAATACGAAAAGCAGTTTGATAAAATATCTGAAATGGGTAGGTTAAGAAGGGAGCGAGCGAGAATGAAAAAATGGGATCCGTGGGCATAAAAAAAAAGTCAGATAATAAACTGCCTACTACTTTTTTTTTTCTCGTTCGGGGCGAACGAACGAGGCTAACGCCACAATGCAAACCACCTAAGCAACACAATGGCAGAGTGAAAGAGAATTCGATGCTCGTCCTCGAGCTTATTTTTATTTATTCACATATTCCCCCGGGAAAAATAAGCCCGCCGACCTCCACCCGGCGACCACTCACAACCCGCAATCTATCAACACACTATATAAGACCCCTGTGCCGTATCAAAACCACCCCTGTACGGTACAAACAATAATAACCTCTCCACCAACCCCCACCCTCCACCCTTTTACTTTTCTCTGATACAATTTTCGACAACCCCGTCTATAAATAATTAAATTCTGGCGAGGAAAAAACCACTTTCGGGCGGCAATTACTTTGACGCTCCATCGTCGGACATATACAATATCGCCCGACCGCA
>JAHCRG010000010.1 GCA_020148045.1 Patescibacteria group bacterium | reverse complement strand
TTTAGTTGCTAAATATAAGATGCTTAAACCATATAAAATACTCAAAGAAACCATGAGTAGGCGAAATTTTTTCCCTAGAATCTTGTCACTAATTTTAATATATTCATTTGAGTATTTATCTTTCAATGACCAATTAATAAGTGTTACTAATATTGAAGCTAATACCATGCCTTCTATTATGAAATCTTGTAATTTGCTGAAGAAAATCCAAAGTGCTATTTGAGACATTAAATGGAAAGAAAAATAAGTAAATAGAATTCGGAAAAAATTTTTTCTAAATCTTTTGGATAATTTTTGAGTTCAACATATTCCGAGAAGAACATGTAGACTTTAATATTTTTTTCTGGGATTCTCTCTTGGTGAAAGAGATGGAAATTAGCCAAAGTGGAATATATCCCAGACGCATACAGATTTCTTGGGACCTTTCAGGTACTAATTCTGAACTCTATATTGAAATCCCTTTATTTTGTCCCAGATGCGAGTCAGATCGCATCTGGAAAACAGGAAAAGACCCCACAAGAAAAACCAAACCGCAAAAAGTATACTGTGCCGATTGTGGAAAACGGTTTTATCCCCATACCTCCAAATTTTTTCAAGACCAAACGCAAGATTTTCTTATGGATCTCATTGACGCCGCATTAGGACGCGGTCAAAAAGTCACCGACCTTGCCACCCGGTACAACATTTCGCCCAGCGTCATTTCTACCATTCTGACAGATTTTTTAGACTATATGGCGGAGGTAAAAGAGAAAGCGCGCTCTTTTCACGAGATTTACCCGGGGAAAGTCATTGTGATGGATGAAAAATTTTTAAAGATTGGAGGTAAGAAGTATAAATTGATTATCGCTGTAAATGAGCATGGCGATCCTCTTGCTTACCTATTAGCAAGAGATAGGGCTGCCACCACGATCCTGGGGGTCCTTTTAGAAGGAATCCAAGCGGGAGGACACCCGGACCTGATCGTGACAGATGGGTTTTCGGGGTATCGAAAAGCGATTAAATTAGCAGGGCTCTCCATTATCCACATCGAACACATCCATAAACCCCCCTATGGGCGGGTCATTATCACGAAAATTGAACAGACCAAAATGGAAATCAAAGAAACTTCCATTGGCACGACAAATGATATCTTTGTCCAAAATGGCGTCAATATTGGACGCGTCCTCGTCAAGACGACTAAAAAGAACCAACAAAAAAAAACGTGGGCGCCCTAAAGGCTCGAAAAATAAGAAAAACCCCCCGAAAAAGTCCAGCCCCGCAAAAAAGAAGCGAGGACCAAAAAATGTGTTTAAAGATGGGACGACCCACGTGTTCCAAGTAGATACAACGGCAAAACAAGTGACGGCACTCTCAACCGATGCATTGGGAATTGCAAACATACTTTCCTTAGTCCTTTTGTACTTTTGTGGCATGTGTATCACCACCAATTTATGTGAGGGGCGGTTCAGTATGTTGACTTCCATCTTCCGCTTTAAAGGAAACAGGTCAGCGGAATCCTGGGATAAAATTTTGGAGGTCTGGTTTTATCAGGCACTCAATCGGAAGTTAGTAGCTGAATTTTATCAGCAGCGGAAAATTCGGACGACCATTGGCGTAAGAAATGGCTTACCCCAAATTAATTTCGCAAAACTCCCGCTGCCTCTCGATCCATGTGGGGCGTCTTTAGCCGTTAATTAAAGGGACTTGCTAGATATTTTAAAAGGTCCGAGGGGGGTCTTTGAAGGAGAAAGAGTGAATATACCCGGTCTTTTTCTTAGCAGTATCTTTAAAAACGGCTTCGCCTAGAAAGTTTTTATCGATATACTTTTGCGTATATGTAGATCGCAAAAAGTGTCAAATGGTCTATTATATATATATTATTGTATATTTTAGTCCTCGCTGAAAGGAACCCTGACCTCTTTTATAAAAAAAATTATAGATTTTTACCTGAGTTTGACAAATTAAAATTCTGGCCAACGTGGGATAAGTCTGCTAAAACGTCTTTTGTCTGGCTTAGATTAGAAAAATATTGGAAAAAATTTAGAGAGGGCTATAAATTTCCCTTAAAACATAAATCTGATATATATGCAGATTTGCATAAAAATCACGTGAAATTTATTCCTACACCTCTAAATTCTGCTTCACATTTGAAGGATAAGATTGGTATAAAAACAGTGGAATATCGTGGGAAAACAGCGGATTGGTTAGTTTTCCCAGAATACGAATTAGAAGGTCAGTTTCTTGATAAGACGGAGTTTGGGAGATATTCCAAGCAAACTGGAACTGTAGTAAATGGAATGTGGCAAATAC
>JAHCRG010000009.1 GCA_020148045.1 Patescibacteria group bacterium | reverse complement strand
GTTACATGGGAAGCACCGGCTTAACAACGGGTTGTCATCTTCACTTTGATGTTCTCAGCCGAGGAGTTCAGAATCCTTTAGCCAAGTATCCAGTCGGATCTTATCTAAATTGGGAATAATATAAAAAGAACGGGGTTAGACCCCACCCTATTAAAAATAACCGCTAAAAAAGAAGCGGTTTTATTTTTCTCTGATTCTATACATTTTCAATATTCAACGACAATTGCAGGCGAAATCTCATCGGTTTCGCTTTTTTGATTAGAAGTTTCTGAAGAAGTTTGTTATTATTAAATTGCATTTACTCTTCATAGAAATAACATGAGAAGAACAATAACAGAGCGGAGCTTATACCCTGAATTATCAAGATTACTGGAAGCAAATGGATTTGAAAATATCTCTGATATAGGAGTTAGACATGGCTATTTTGATTTTGAATGCTTTTATAAATCCAAAAGATTCATAGTTGAGATCAAAATAGGAACTGGAAGGTATTCCAAGAACCTTCTAAGAGGTGTTACTCAGGCTTGGGGTTATTGTCAAGATGTGAAGGGAGACGGAATTTTAGTCATAGAGTATCCGGCTCAAGTAAGAACTCCATTATTTATAAAACCTGACATAGTTAGGGATATAGCGACAGAAACCAAAGTTAATGCTATTGTCCTTTCCCATTTCTTTAATGAGAGTTTTACCTCCATCAAACCTTCAGAAGT
This sequence comes from Patescibacteria group bacterium, assembly GCA_020148045.1. Classification (NCBI taxonomy): domain Bacteria; species Patescibacteria group bacterium. The sequence continues at coordinate 5,888 of JAHCRG010000009.1, read as the reverse complement.
TTTCTCAAAGCTTCGGTTTTCTATAGATGACTTTCTAGTCACCAAAGAAACTAAGACTTCATTTAAACTTGTTATAGAAGTCCTGAGGACTGGGATAGGTGTAATTTCGGAGATTTTAAGAGCACAAAGAACCAAAAAGGAAATTAGTGAATTAATAGAAACAGTAGTCGGGAGGTTTGATTTGTTCTTAGGACTAGGACAAATAGAAAAAACTAAAAAAGCTACGGAGGAACTCCAACTTACTGCTATTGATTTAATTCCTTATCTTCTTAGTAATCAGATACTTTTTTATCGTATATTTTCTGAGACTACTGGAAAGATAGAAAAATTAGAGGAAAATAAAATAACTTCTATCCAAGCCCTCAAAGATTATTTTAAGAAAGTCACTGATATCAACTACAAAGCAATTTATTCAGTAGATCTTGTTTCTAAACTCCCAGATCAAAAAGAGATTGTAGAGGAAGTCAGAGAAATTATTAAAGCAATAAATATTTTAAAACCAGAGTTTGTTAAACACGATTTATTAGGTAGGCTTTATCACGAACTATTGCCTCCAACCACAAGGAAAATCTTAGCGGCTTTTTACACGAACCCTGTAGCTGCAGATATCCTTGCAGAGTTAACAATCGATAAATGGGACACTACAGTTATCGATCCTGCTTGTGGCTCTGGGACTTTGTTAGTTGCCGCTTACAAGAGGAAGTTGGATCTTTACAAAGAAAAGAGAGAAATAGATTCTTTTTTAGAACTAGAAAAGCTTCATAAAAAATTTATTGAACAACAAATAACTGGAATAGATATAATGCCATTTGCTTCTCACCTTACTGCAGTTAATCTCGCTGCTCAAACTCCAAATGCCGTAACAAATAAAGTAAGAGTCGGTTGTCAGGATTCATTAGAGCTTCAAAACAGACTGATTCTCCCGGAATTTACCAAAGGCCCAGGGACTTCTATTGAGCCTTTTCGAGTCCCAACCCAAAAAGCAATTCAAGTTTTCGGGGAGGAGGTAGTTTTAGATCGTTCTGGAGCTATTGGACCTGAAGGTGAAAAAGGAGAGAAATTTTCGTTGAAGCCCGTAGATGTAGTTTTAATGAATCCACCATTCTCGGATAGAAATAAATTACCAAAACAGTATAGAGAGCATTTAAAAGATTTTCAGCATCTGATCACGAAGTGTGGTAATCGGATAAATTTCTGGGGATTTTTTTTAGCTCTTGTAGATTATCTATTAAAAGAAAATGGAAAAATGGGATTGGTTATTCCAATAAATATAGCTCGAGGGAAAGCCACCCAAGAAATAAGAAACTACATTTTGGAGAACTATCACATTCATTATATGTTAAAAACCACCGAAGATATTGCCTTTAGCGAAGGATCAGCCTTTAGAGACATTCTATTGATTGCAGAAAAAAGGAAGCCAAAAGCAAGAGATTTAACAGGAATTGTTTTTCTCAAGAGATCTATTAAAGAAATGAGCACAGAAGATGGAGAAAGGATTACCAAGAAAATTAAAAGTATTTCTAAAAATCAATCTACTTATTCAGACGAGGATATTGAGCTCCGTTTTATTAATTACAAGAAATTTTTAGATTATAGAGAAAACTTTATGCCGCTTATTGGTGGCGTTAGCCAAAACAATATGGAGATTTTAAGAGTATTTGTTGAAAGATCAATAAAGAATGAAGACAAGCTAACAAATTTAAAGAGCGACATGCTTAAGGAAGGGATAACATCACCGGAGGGTCTTGGACAACTTGTTTATATCACAAATCCTCTAGATGAGTCACGACTTAAAAGAGCTTTTATAGTTTTTGAGAGGGAAGAGCCAAAAAAAATTTACGCAGCGATTAAAGATACAAAATTTAAGTTAAAAATTCCAAAACAAGATATCAAGCCGTTGCTTAGGACATTAACCGGAATAAAAAAAATTGATATTGCAAAACAGCATGATTTTGTCACTACATGCGAATATAGCGATTTCAAGAAAGTTTTAGCTATTTCGAAATGGAAAAAGAAAAAATTTGACTGGAAGGTTATTCAAAAGAAGGTCGAAAACCTAGGGCTTTCTCGTTTAGTGGTCCCAGACAAGATAAATCTCTCTTCAAAAAATACACATCTTATAGCTTTATTTTCTGAAGAACCGCTCGTATTGTCTAATTTATTTTTTGCTTTTAGCAACTTAGACAAAAACGACTGTAAAATATACACTCTTAGTTTAAATTCTATTCTGTGTTTATCTCAATTTATTATTTATAAACCAGAAACACTCGGTACTTATATAAGAATGAGTGCTCACGATTGGGAATTAACTAAGCAAATAAATCCTAGATCAGTTTCAGAAAAAGAGAAGGAGACCCTCATGAATCTTTTTGAAAAACTCAAAGACGTAGAATTCCCTTCAATTATTGAACAATTAGAGAATAGATTCCCAGCGAGGATTGAGCTTGATAAAAAAATTCTAAAAATCCTTGGATTTTCTGATAAAGAAATTGATGAGTGGTTGCCTAAAATCTATGATATCTTAGTAAAAGAATTAAAAGCTATGAAAGAGATTTGATGAGCCAATTTCTCGTGTATAGCTAAACAGAAAAGCCCATTGCTGGGCAGGTTTTATTTCTCTTGAACTTGTCAAAAAATAGGGTTACCCTAAAAGTAGATAAAGCCCATCTATGAAAGAAAGAATAATTTTAAAATTATGGATGACCAAAACATCTTAAAATTAATTGAGCTAGCAGTAAAGTATCGTTCAGAGACCGATCAAATCGAATTTAAAGATGGTAGAGGAGGGTTGCCTAGAAGTGCCTGGAAAACAATCTCCTCTTTTTCTCAAAAACCAGGAGGTGGAGTTATTGTATTTGGAGGAATAGATGACAAGGCCAATAAAAAAATTGTATTAGTGGGTTTAAATAACATAGCTGAGATACAAGAGAAATTCAGTGATATGAACGCCAAAATGAGCTTCACGATCAGGCCTGAATATCATATATTAGAATACGATAACAAAAACCTGTTAGCAATTGTTGTTCCAGAATGCCCTGAACAATTTAAACCTTGTTATTATAAACCAGTTGGCCTACCACACGGGGCATATATTAGAGATGGCAACACCGATAGGAGAATGACTGAGGAAGAAGTTAGACGTTTAATTGCGCTTTCTAAAAAATTAAAAATTGATCGACTGAAAGCCAAAGATGTAGAGTTAGAAGATCTAGAGCTAGGCAAGATTACCGAGTTATTAATAAAAAGCGGTAAACAGACCAATAGAGTAGACGTTGATCATTCTCCTACTTTTAAGGTTTTAAAAAATTTGGGTATAGCTGATGATTTTAATGGCGCTAAAGCCCCAACTCTTGGTGGGTTTTTAATATTTGCTAAAGACAATAACCCTCAATCTTTTCAAGCATTCTCACGATATATTATTAGATGTGTAAGATATAAAGGTTTTACGGTGTCGAGCGATATCATTGATAAAATAGACATCGGAGGCACTTTAGACTATCAGATCGACGAAATGCAGAAATTTATTTTGAGGAATATTAAGAAAAGTGCTCATGTTGTGGGCGCTAAAAGATTTGAGAGATATGAATATCCAGAAAAGGCTATTAGAGAAATAGTAGCCAATGCGGTAATACACAGAGACTATCAGATTACAGAAACATATGCACAAGTAAATGTTTTTGGAGACAGAATTGAGGTTTTTAATCCAGGATGTCTTCCTCCAGGAGTAACTATCGAAAATATAAAAGATGCCCAGGTTAGTAGGAATGAGGTTATAGCTACAATTCTTAAAGATATGGGCTATTTAGAGGAATATGGTAGGGGCATTGATATTGTTTTTAATAAAATGGCCGAGTGGAATCTAATGAAACCTATTTTTAAAAATACCGCCAATAGTTTTAAGGTTATTTTACTCGGGAAAGAATTAAGTAAATTAAACGAAAGACAAATTAAAATTTGGGATCATTTAATTGAGAAAAAAAGGATAACAGCGAAGGAATGTGAAAAGTTATTGGAAGGCACGCCCAGGCCAACAATAAACCGTGATCTAAAAATAATGCAAGATATGAACTTAATTCATCCCATTGGCGAATCTGTGAGCACATATTATCAATTGAACTTTTGAAGTGGTGATATTTAGGTTATAAGCAATTAGAAGATACTAAAAATTTAGCTTAAAAGAAGCTATTTATTAAAGATGATAGAGTTATAAACAATTATAAGCTTTTAAAAAGAGTTAAAAAAATGCCTCATTGTTGAGACATTTTTTATTCTTCTAAACTCTTACTTCTAACTCAAACTTGAGATAATTATTCGACCATTGTCCATGGTCTTTCTAAAACTAAAAGGACCATCGCTGGGCCTATTTGTTTATTCAAGTTACTTCTATAGATTCTTTAAATTTGTTATAATAGGGTTAGGAAGAATATGGATACCAAAAGATTACTAAAAGGAAAAGGTATCGGGTTTGTAGTAATTATTGTGCTGATAATCATAATCGCCATTATCTATTGGCCAAAATGTACCCCTGATGGTTGTAATGGGAATTGCCCTGCAAATTGCACAGTAGCTCAAGATCCTGATTGCGGCTGCAAGGATGACAATGACTGCTGTGGAATTGGATGTACTTCCCAAAATGATAATAATTGTTCACCACCAGAAATCTGTGATAACCTCATAGATGATGACGGTGATGCCTTAATAGATTGTGATGATCCAGATTGTATTTTAGATCCTACCTGTATTCCTCCAGTCTGTACCCCTGATGGTTGTAATGGTATTTGCCCTGCAAACTGTACGGTAACTCAAGACCCAGATTGTGGTTGTCAGAATGACAATAATTGCTGTGGGGTTGAGTGCACTTTTCAAAATGATAATGATTGTCTGCCTGAATCAACGCTTAGAATTGCTGCTTTTAATATCCAAATATTTGGAAAGACAAAAAGAGAAAAGGAAGAAGTAATGAATGTATTGAAAAAGATTGCTCAAGAATTTGATATTATGCTTGTTCAAGAAATTAGGGACGTGAAGAAAGAAACTACTCCCTATTATCTTCAAAAAATAAACGAAGCAGTAGGTTATGAAAAATATGCTTTCAAGAGAAGTGAAAGGCTCGGAAGAAGCAGCGCTAAAGAAGCTTATGCTTACTTTTACGACACCGATAAAGTAGAATTCATTGAAAATTCTGACTATATATACAACGACGTGAATGATGTTTTTGAAAGAGAACCTTATATAGTCTCTTTTAGGAGTGGAAATTTTGATTTTACCCTCGTGGGAATCCATGTTAAACCGGATGATGCTGACTCCGAAATTGGTCATCTCGCCAATGTTGTTGATTCAATCTTAGCTAAGAACCCCAGCGAAGAGGATATTATTGTTATGGGGGACTTTAATGCCGACGGAAGTTATTTTGACGAGAATGACAATACCAATCCATTTAAAGCTTCTAAATTCCACTGGGTAATCACCAATGATATGGATACCATGACTAAAACTGACTGGACTTATGACAGGATGGTTATGATGGATAGTACACTTAACCATGAATATGCAGAAGATAGTGCTGAGGTTTTCTATTTTGATAAAGAATACGGAATTGATGATGAGACATTTGTTTGGGAAGTTTCAGACCATTACCCAATTTATGCAAATTTTAAGACTAATTTAATAGATGACGATTAAAAAAGAAATGTATGAACTGAAACTGTTTTAGAGTAGCTAAAATAAAAAAAGCCCATCGCTGGGCAGTTTTTATTACCCGAGAAAAACTCTCGGGCGCTCCCTCTCATGGACGATATTTATGCCTTTTCAAGTATATCCACTTGACTTGTTAAAGATAACAGCTATAATGGCTACAGACCCCGTAGTGTGAGAGAAACCTTTCTACT
>JAHCRG010000008.1 GCA_020148045.1 Patescibacteria group bacterium | reverse complement strand
GAGTTTTGTCGAACTTTAGACGATGATTGGTCAATAGACGAGGAAGACCAACAGGACGCTGACGAGCTTATGATCTTAATACTTGAGGAAGAAGAATGGGACGAGGAGGTTCATTAAGAAAAACGCTGGCAATGTCGATATTGTAAGAAGAGATGCCAACTACTTGAAGACCCAGTTGAATAAGAGGACAGAAGTCAAAGGCCCCCCGTCGACAGTAGATCCACGGTCGTTGATTAAAAAAAGACTGGGATGTATTCAAACCATCCTTTGGCGTCAACCTCATGGAGCTGCTTCGAATAATTCGTTCTCGTAAGCTTCAGAGTTGAAACTATAAGGAATCGTTTTGTAATCGCAGTTTAGGTTCTTTAAACGGCCTAACACAGCATTAGCAACTTCACTGAACGAAAATTTGCCTACCTTATATCCCTGCCAGTTTATCTCCAAAAGACCGTCATCATAATGGTAGATTATGCTCTTACTTTCGTTTTCAACAAAAGACTTCCTTATCCTCTTTGTGAAATCAGTTTTATTTGACATATAAATCAGATAGTATTATGAAGGAAATCCGTTATTGAGGTAGAAGGTTTCTTTGCCTATATATGCTCCATAGCAACCTAATATGTCCTGATTATCACACGAAAGCAAGGTTCTTACCTTGATGGTCCATTTTGCTAAGATGATTTTGGAATAGTATGGCTCAATTTACCATCTCGGTAATATGCGATAAATTGTTTGTTGCATTTTTTGCAGTTGTATGATTTAGCGTCAAAAACGCTGTACTTCCACTCTTTGCCAGTTGGTTGCGTCGTCATTCCACATCTAGGGCATTTAACCATTTAGAATCATTTTAGTTTCACTATTAAAGTTTAATAAGCTTTCGTACGCAGTAGTATCAGTAGCACGAGGGATATTCTATGTTGCTGGCCAGGGGGGGTTTACTTTGGTTGAAAGAGGCTACAACAATCAGGAGCGCCATGGTTAAATCCGTCTTCTCCTACGCCCTCACCTTGGTTAAGTCTCAGAGAGGGAGTCTTCCCACAAAGCTCTCGGCTTTGGAGTTTATCATCCCGACCTCATTCAGTCTACCAAGAAATCGTTTTCTACAAGCCTTTTCAAAGTTCCTATATTATCAAACATTTTTTTCTCAAAAGTCAAAATTTCTATACATAAATAATATGAAAATATTTTTAAAAAATATTTACATGATGTTCAAACTTTTTCATGTCAAACAAGGAGTTTACAGCTATGTCAATTAGTCCAGAAAGAGCTGCTGAAAATTTATTAAGAACACTAGAGAGAAATCCAGAGATAAATGAAACAGGTAGGAGAGAGCTTTTTATAGGTTACATAATAGTTCTCTTTCCTAAATATGCTTGGCAAATAAGAGAATACGCCCTTGGTGCAGAAAAAACGGTAAAAATCCCCCCATCAGAGGAGGAAGATGTTGTTTTAGGAAGAATAGATACTAAAAAAGGTTCTCTAATTATAGAATATAAGACAAGTGTAGAAAGAGTTAATGAGCAGAATGTTGCTGAAGTCCAACTTAAAAAATATGTAGCAGGTATTATGTGTGAAGAGGGAAAAGAAGCAGTAACTAAAGGTATTAGTACAGATATTCTTAATTGGCATGAATACAAAGTAAGTGTTAATCCAAGAATACCTTTAGGAAGCATAAAGCCAGAAGATGTCATTTTATCAGAAAAGCGTTCTTATTTCTTCTCATCAGATAATCCAAATAGATTTATTGAGACCGTAGAACGGCTTGTATTTGAGGAAGTACCGATTATTGCAAATGCTAAATATATTGTTGATGAATTTGGTTTAAGATCAAAAATTTATAGAGACTTCAAAAAAGCTCTAAGAAAAATTTGGGAAGAAATTTATGAACAAAGTGAAGTTGAACTAGGTTTAAATCTATGGTCGAGATTTATTGAGAATTGTTTTGATCAAACTGCTCGACCTAATGAAGAAAATTATTTAGATCACGTTTATTTGGTTATTTTATCGAGATTACTTGCAGGATTTGCAATTGCCACTGTAGAAGAACAAACAGATCCAACATTTCCGATTAGGTGCGTAACTGGCGAATTTTTCCAATCTGGGACCCATCGTGTTCAGAACTTTGTTGAAAATGATTTCTTTAGATGGGTTAAACATAGGGATATAATAACAGAACTTGCTCCCGAATTGGAAAGTCTGCATCGTAAGTTAGAATGGTTAGATTTCCGTTCTGCTCCAAAATTTGATCTTCTTACAGAAATATATGCAGAAATTATGCCGCCTGAACAAAAAACAGAATATGGGGTAGTTTTTACGCCTACATGGCTTGTTAATCAAATAGTGGATAATATTGAGGGCTGTGAAGAAGAAAATAAAAAAATATTGGATCCTGCTTGTGGAACAGGTAGTTTCCTTAGATCTGTACTAGCGAAAAAAATGGAGCGTCTTAATGGTAAATATTCAAAACCTCAAATCCTTGAAATCATATTAGATGATATCTGTGGTCTTGATATAAATCCTGTATCTGTTGTAATAGCAAAAACTACAATAATGTTAACTCTTTCGGAACTACTTAAAATTTCTAATCGTCCTGTGGAAATCCCAATCTATCTTTGTGACTCTTTATTTCTTCCTGAATTACGAATTTCTTCTTCTGAAGAAAATGTAATCGAGGTTAATTTAGATTCAGCAGAAATACATCTTCCTTCAAAAGTTTTTTCAGAAGGAACTACAGTTTTTGATCAGCTCATACAAATAGTTAGTACATTTGCGAGAGATGCTGCATTAGAATTAATCTCTCCTGATGAAGGCCTTAGATCATTAGAGGAACGAATTGAAGAAATTATTTCTCAATTTGATTTAACACAATCTGAACATGACCTTCTTATTGAGGGTTTAACTGATTTATTTTATGTGTTAATTGAGCGCATTCGAAAGAAAAGGAACATAGTGTGGGCTTTTGTATTGAAAAATACTTATCGTCCATCATTACTTAGAGAACAATTTGATGTCATAGTTTCTAATCCTCCTTGGTTAGCAATGAGTTCATTTCCAGCAGCAAGATATAAAGAAGAGTTAGAATCCCTAATAGAGTATTATAAATTACCGCCATTGGGTCCATCAAGACATCATATGGAAATTTCTACTATGTTTAGTATTCACTGTGCTAATAAGTATTTAAAAAAAGGAGGTACCTTTGCATTCATATTACCCAGAGTTATATTGAATGGTTACCAACATGACCCGTTGAGGAAATCAGACTTTTTACAAGAAGCATCTTTATCAATAAATTACCTCTGGGATTTAGTAGATGTTGAGCCATTGTTCAAAAGACCGGCATGTGTAATATTTGGAAATAAATCAGGTGATCCATCTGGTTTTCCAAAAGAACTCCCGTGTAAGCAATTTCATGGTAATCCTTTCGATACATTAACTTACGAAGAAAAAATTTTATATTTAACAACTCTAGGAGCAAAGTCTAGCTATTCTTATTCTAAACAGGTGTATCATGAAGCATCATTAAGGTACAAAAGAGGTTTTAAACAAGGAGCAGATTTGATGCCTCGTAGATCGGTAATTGTTGATATTCTAACCAGAAAAGATGCTGAAATATTAAGCATCACTACATCTGAAAGTGAAATTAATAATCCCTTAAACAAAGCTCCATACGATACGATTAGTCTGACTGGAACAATAGAAAAACAGTATATCTTTAATACACTGAAATCTGATGCAGTGCTTCCATTTGTTCATGGTGAACCTGTTTATGCTGCATTACCAGTACAAATTGAAGATAATTCTTTTAGAATATTAGATGTTAGAGAACTCTTACGATTAGGCCATATACACGCTAGAAGATGGTTCCAAAGGGTCGATGAAATACTACTAGAATTAAGTAGAAAGGATTTATCTACTTGGTTAAAAAGAAGAAATAAACTAATCAATCAATCTACAGAAAAATGCGAATTTTTAGTACTATATGGAGCTGGGGGAACGAATGTTACATCATGTGTGTTAGATACTAGTGAAATGGATTTTACATTCATAAATGATCAGACTTTATATGCATGGAGGGCACCAAGCGAAAACGAAGCATGGTATGTTTGTGGTATGTTAAATAGTAAACCAATAAATGACGCAATTAAAGATAAACAAGCTCTTGGTGCTTTTGGTGAACAGCACATTCATGAATTGCCGCTTTCATTAATACCCCGCTTTGATCCAGGATTACCTGAGCATATAGAATTAGCTAATGAAGCTAAGAGAATAAATCAGCGTGCAAGACAGATCGTTCAATCAGATAGAACTTACCTCGATACTAGTCTATCTCTTGCGTCAAGACGGAGACGTTTTTCAAGAATTATTAGCTCTGAATTGGAAGAACTTAACCGTTTATCGGAGAGTATTTTGGAGGTTTCTGGAAAATGATTGCTTGTAAAGAGTTTAACGAAAAATCATTCGGTAACGATAAATCGTTAGCCTTTAATCCGTATGAAAAACCCGTTCGTTCAACTAGAAAAGGAGCGATTTTTCAGGTACATCCATATCCAACGAAAATAAATTATAGAAGCATTGCACCATTTATATTAGCGCATGCCCAACCTGGAGATTTAGTATACGATTCTTTTGCTGGTTCTTGTAGCACAGGTATGGCTGCCGCCAGTTGTTCCGAAAAAAATCCTGATATTTTGAATTACTTAGGTCATGAAGCAAGAGAAGCTGCTATTTGGGGTCCAAGAAGAGCTATTTGCATTGATATAGGGGTGCTTCCAACATTTATTGGACGTACATTGTTAAACTCTATTGACACTAGAGTACTTAAAAAGATATTTTATAAATGGATGGAAAATATTGAAGAAAAATGGGGTTGGATATATAAAACTACAGATTTGGAAGGTAAAAAAGGAATAATTAGATATACTTATTTTAGTGATATTATAAAATGCAGTAATTGTCATTTTGAAGTACCATTTATAGAAATGTTTGTCGATTTTAATAAGGGAGAATTCAAAGAAAAAACAAAATGTCCTAACTGTTATTATATTATTGATTCTAAAAATGTTGAACCAATTATAGAAAATGCATATGATAAATTATTAAAAAAAGATAAAGAAAGAGTAAAAAGAATCCCATATCGAATATATGGAACAACAAATAATAAAAAATGGTCAAGAAATGCAATAACAAAAGATTATGAAGATATAAAAAAGATAGAAAAAATACCACTACCAGATTCAGTTAAGCCGGTTCCTATGATGGGTGAAAAAAAAGGTAAAAAATGGGGTGAAATGTATAGATCAGGATATCATAGAGATATTACTCACGTACATCATTTTTATACGCCTAGAAATTTAACTGCTATTTCAGTTCTTTTTGATGAAACTAAAAATATTCCAGAAAAATTTAGGTCAGCTATAATATTGGCAATTTCTAGTTATAACATAGCCAATTCCACTTTAATGACTAGATTTGTTTTTAAAAAAGGAAACAACCGACCCGTCAATACAAGTGCACAACCAGGTGTCCTATATATACCAAATTGTCCAGTAGAGAAGAATGTTTTTTTAGGAGTAAGAAGAAAGTTCAAAGCGATTCTAAAAGCTTTAGAAAAAACATCAAAATGGATTATAAATGTTGAAGTCAAAACTCAACCAGCACAACATAGTGGCTTAAAATCAGGCTCAGTGGACTATATTTTTACAGATCCGCCTTTTGGTGAAAATATTCAATATTCTGAACTTAATTTCTTATCGGAAGCATGGCTAGGTTTTTTCACTGATAATACTTACGAGACGATTATTAGTAATTATCAAGGAAAAGATGTTAAAAATTATGAAAAATTATTAACTGAAGCATTTAGAGAAAACTTCCGAGTTCTCAAGCCTGGAGGGTTTATGACTGTAGTGTTTCATAACACACGTAAAGAAATTTGGAATGCTCTTCAAAGGTCTATTCTACATTCAGGATTCGAAATAATAGATACTTCCATTCTTGATAAAACCCAAACTAGTTTTAAGCAAACAACTACTAAAGGTGCCGTTAAAAAAGACCCTATCATTTTAGCGTTGAAACCTAAACATAAAAATAATTTTACTAAAGATCATAAGTTATTAAATGCTAGAGAATATATTATTAGACGTTTAAAAGAGTTGGAAAATAGGATAACTCCTGAAAGGTCTTTTGATTATCTTTTCGGTAGGTTTGTTGGTTATAGATTATCCATGGGTCAAACTATTCCAATAAATGCCAAAGAATTTAAAAGAATTTTATCACAAATCGCAGATGAAAAAGGGAATAATTGGTATTTAAAGAAAGAAATCAAGAAGGCGCTTTCATAATGTCTGAGAGAAAATTAGTTGATGAAATATTAGCTAATGCAAAATACCTCGAAGAAAGTCTAAGGAGAACACTCTATTCTAAAATATTATCTTCTATACAAAATGAATCAAATTTAGATCAAAATTTCTACAATATCTGTGAAGCACCATCAGTATTAACTAATTCTTTAGTAGAAAAATGGAATAAAATAATAGAATTAATAAATTTGGGCTATAATGAATTTGGTCCTATTTTCGTATGGAAAAATTATCCCATTTTATGTGAGGGAGAAATTACTGAAAGTTTAGGGCAATATTTTACAAAACCATCAATAGTTAATTTTATATTGTCTGGACTGAAAAACAATCCAAAAAAAATTTTAGATCCTATGGCAGGCCACGGTGTTTTCTTATTAGGAGCATTAAAACGGTTTAAGGATGCGAAAATTATTGGAGTTGATATAGATGATTTACCTTTAAAAGCAGCAAAACTTGTTCTAAATAATCGAGTAAAATTAATTAATCAAGATATTTTCACATGGGCTTTTAATCGGGTCAATGAAAACAAAGATTTTCATTTTGATGCTATCGTAGGAAATCCGGCATATATAAGTTATCAAAACTTACAGAAGGTTGGAGATTTTGGTAATATAAAAGAAGATTATAGAAAATACATTTTTGGTATCCTTAAGGAAATTGCAGAAATGAAGAGTATAAAATATAAACTAAATCGATTATTTAAAAATTGGTCTGGTTATAGTGATCTGGCTGTATATACTATAATTTTATCTTGGCTCTTATCGGACGATGGCGGTCAAATCGCTTTTGTCACGACAAATCACTGGTTAGAAAGAAATTATGGAGAAAACATTCAAAGGTTTCTTACAAATCATGGGACCGTGCACGGAATAGTAACTCAAAGAAATGGGAATTGGTTTCCTAGGGCACAAATCCCAACAAATATAATAATATATACGAAAGGAGAACCATCAAAAAACCAATTGGAATATGGTATACCTCATGTAGAAATTTTTAAAAATAATATAGATGATATCAAACATTATTTAAAATCTATTATTAAGGAAGATTTTTGGTCCTGGATTAATACTATTAACGAACCAAAAACATATGATAATATTAGAGTTAGTTTTAAAAAATGGTTTGAACATAAAATTGGTCTTCGTGAATATGTAGAAATAAATAAATTCAAAAATATAGATATACCAAATCATCTTAAAAATTATAAATTATTTACCTTTGACTCAATTGGATGGGAAGTTCACCAAGGATTACGAACAGGTTGTAATGAGGTTTTTTATGTTAAGAAATCACATTTAAAACTCAATAAGTTTACATCAACAGTTACTAGAAATGGGAAAAAGGTAAAAAAGACATTTCATCTAAATCCAAATTTTGTAATTCCCGTCATCCAAAAAATTACATCAGACGCTCCTCTTAAATTAAATTTAAAACATACTAATACTTATCTTTTAAATTTAAATAATTCTATTCTTTCTGAAGATATTAAAGAAATAAAATCCAAATATCCAAACAAATGGATTAAAGAATGGAAAATAGAAGATTATCATATAATTCCTGAAGAATTGGCTCAACATTTACGTGAATGCGCCTCAGTTCCCTACGAAGGTAAAGGACAAAAAAGAGTACCTGCTAGTGAATTATCCGCAGTAAGAACGAATGTCTATATTCCTCATCTGAAAAATACAGATACAATCCCACCTCCACCCACATTTTGGTATCAAATTAAAATACGTCCTAGGCATTATGGAAAAATAATTATTCCTAGAGTAACGGGAGGCGCTTTAAGAAGCTATTTAATTGAAGAAACTAAAGAAGTCTTAACAGACGCTAACTTCGTTACGTTAATACCAAATAAAGAAAAATTACCGCCAAAGTATCTGTGGGTGTGGCCTAATACCAATACATTTAGATTGTTGGCAGAGATGAATGGCGTACCTTTAGGTGGTGGAGCTCTAAAACTTGAAGCCTCAATCATTAAAACATTACCTGTACCATATAGATTATTGAAAAAGAAAGAGGATAGTATTGAAGAAATATGTAAAAATTTAGGTAGAAGCTATTCTGAGATGGAAATTTTAGATAAAGGAGAAGAAATTGATGCTGTTCTATTTGATAATGTTAATACTTCTTCTATTAAAACAAGACTTGAGAAATATATTGAATTAAGACAAAAATGATAATTAAAAAAGTAGAAGCTTTAGTTAAGGAAATTTCAAGTTGCTCTTCTGCTTTTAATCCTAACACCTTTCTTAGGTAATGTTCAACAAAATTAGATTTTTTCACTAAACTACGTCTCCTCTCTTTCTCGGAGATGAGTTCATCGCCCAAAGAGCAGCTAGAGTCTAACCTTTTTAATTTTATAAACCGTTTTCCCGTCCTCCGAAGACCTGTAGGTGGTTAATATCCATCCATTATCTTTCAAGCATCTACCCACGGCGACCGATTCCGCAGCCGCCAGCTGCAAATATGAATTTCATGGACCCATGATACATATCAAGAATACATATACTCATGTGAACCAGCTAAATAGATAATTTTGAGCCGCCGCAGCAGAGGAAGGGGGAAGGGTAGTACCTTAGCTGCCTGAGGAAAACCCTCGGATTCAGAAACGGCTTGAAAAGCTACGGTAGATCGGGTTCGGATATCCACAGAAAACGAGAATTATGCTGCGGAAGGCGTGGATTAAGAGACGGCACTCCCGCTTCAGCGCTCAGATGATCCTCAACGTCTCAAAATATGAGCTCGCTCACATCGCCTGCGGAGGAGGAGCCAGGCATCAAGCCTGAAGAGAAGATAGATGGAACAAGAGGCAGATAGCCGTCTTCAACATCATCCAAACCAATAATTGAATCCGCCTGCGCGCACTACGTGGGCAAAGCTAGCCCCTAATAAGGTCTCTTTTTAGAAAATCTAATTTAAAGAGTTAGAAACTATCTAACTTGGCAACTGAAGGCAAGATGAGACGCCACATCTACGGCGTAGATCTTATCGCATACAGTAAATGCCTAGGGTAAAGAGCTATCTATCCAGATTATCTGTTCCCGAAGGTCGTCAACCTTGACCAAGTAGCCATTTTCGGTAAACTTGACATCTATCTCTCTCGCCGCTCCCTCGCTCGCGCGCGGTATAACATAATAATTAAAATTATTACCATCAGCCCCAGCCATAAAGAGAGGTCGATAATGAGATTCGAAAGGTTTACATCCCAGATATTAACAGGACCCGCTATCGTGCTTAAAGTATGAATGCTCCAGACTATGGGGAACCCATATTTAACATGGAGGTAGTCGGGCCAATCATACACCATTCCCCAAGTCGATGCCATTATGGTTGAGACGGACCATATTGCTATGTACGACGAGACAACAATTTCCCTCCGACAGCGTGTACTAAATTTTCCCATTCTGCTCTTCACCCTCGTGCGCGAGACTTTTTC
>JAHCRG010000007.1 GCA_020148045.1 Patescibacteria group bacterium | reverse complement strand
CAGGGATATTTAATGTGGGCACAGGATGCGCCCGCACCTGGAACGAGTTGGCCCACGCTATATTTTCGGCATTGGATATACCGGCCAACATTGAATATTTCGATATGCCGCAATCTATAAAAGATAAGTATCAGTATTATACTCAGGCGGATTTAGGAAAGTTGGAAAAGGCCGGCATAAACCACAACTTTTCCGGGCTTAATGAAGCAGTAAAAGATTATGCGGGCTTCCTGAAAACCCACTCTTATCTGTAACCCCAATACAACATAACAAAAGATGAGCCGGGAGCAAAAAGACAGAAGTTTAAAGCCTG
The DNA here is from genome assembly GCA_020148045.1 of Patescibacteria group bacterium. Classification (NCBI taxonomy): domain Bacteria; species Patescibacteria group bacterium. The sequence continues at coordinate 87,710 of JAHCRG010000007.1, read as the reverse complement.
TCTATATCGAGGCCTTTGATTTGGACGATGCCTGGTTTCAGTGTCTGGCGGAAATTCTGGAGAAGGGCTTCGTCTATAAGGTCGACCGCGGCAGTTACGCGGGACAGCGGCGCCTTGAGTTTGATTTTGTGTCAATTCGCGTCAAAAATCCTGCCCACCAGATAATCCCTATTATGCCCGAAAGCTCAAGCGTACCCGCGCCTACCAGCATGGATTACATCCGTCAGTATCTGCAGTATCTTTTGACCAGCGCTAAAACCGGAAGCGAAGATTACACATACGGCGAGAGGCTCGTAGACCCGAAGGTGAAGGTCAGGACAGAGTCCGGCGGCCGAAAGATGGTTCGCGAGATGCCTCTGCAGTGCAACCAGATAGAAGAAGTAATAAAGATATATAAGACTCAAGGCGCAGGAACCAATCAGGCAATTATGGAAATAGGGATGCCGTCCGACATAAAACTGCAGGACCCGCCGTGCCTTCGCCTTATAGATACCCGCCTGCGCTATGGGAAATTGCATTTCTTTTTATACTTTCGCTCCTGGGACCTCTGGGGCGGCTTTCCCTCAAATCTCGGGGGGCTTGAGCTTGTAAAACAGTATATGGCCGGAGAAATAGGCGCGGAAAACGGAGAAATAGTGGCCTGCTCCAAAGGCCTGCATCTTTATGAGTATGCCTGGGAACTCGCCAAACAAAGAACCCACAAATACGACATAGACATAAAATAGATAGTAGATAGTAGGACCGTTTCTCAACTCAATCGGAGAACGGCCCCAAACTCAATCGGAGAAGTGTCCCCCAAGTTCTTCTTGACAAAAATAGGTAATTGAGTTAACATTAAGATTGACAATTTAATATATCGCAGATTGGGTGTTGCGGCTTAATAGGGAAGCTCGTGAGAATCGAGCGCGGTCCCGTCGCTGTAACCGGTAGCGAAAGTCAGAGTTAGCCACTGTCCTTTTAAGGATGGGAAGGCCTGATAAGTAGAAGGCCGGAAGTCAGAAGACCTGCCCAAATTGTGAAGATGCTTTGAGCTCTACGAGGGATAGGGCTGAAAGGTATTTTTATTTAGGGCCTAAGTAAATTCGGGTGCAGCCCTTGACGCAAAATGTGTCAAGGGCCTTTTTGTTGGCGCCAAAAAGGGCAGTAAACGTTATGAGAAAATTCATCTTTATCTTGGGTGGCGCAAGGAGCGGCAAAAGCCGTTATGCAACAAAACTTGCCAGAGATTTAAGCCGCAAGGTCGCCTATATCGCTACCTGCATCAATCCGGACGGGGAGATAAAAAAGAGGATAAAGCTACACAGGGATTCAAGGCCCCGCTACTGGAAAATTGTCGAAGAAGGCAAGGACATAGGTTTGTTGTTCGATAAATTAAAAAATAAATACAATGTAGTAATAATTGATTGCTTAGGTCTATTTGTATCAAATCTATTGTTGGAGGATTTAACGGATAACGGAATCCTAAGAGCTTTAAGAAAACTCACCCCGCGCATATCCCGGAGCAAAGCCGTGACGATTTTGGTCTCCAATGAAGTGGGGGGCGGCATAGTTGCCGATAATTTATTGGCCAGGAGATTCCGGGATTTGCTGGGGTTGGCTAATCAAATGTTTGCAAAAGAAGCAGATGAGGTTATTTTTATGCAATCAGGTATTCCGCTGAAGATAAAAGGAGACAAAGATGCAAAAATTAAAAGAGGTTATAGATAAAATTGAGAAGCTCGACCATGGTCTGGCAGAAGTGACCCAGAAAAGGCTGGACAGCCTCACTAAACCGCAAGGCAGCCTTGGCCGGCTGGAGGAACTCGCTAAAAGAGCAGTAGAGATTACAGGCAATGTTAACCCCCCGATTAAGAATAAGGTTATATTTACTATGGCCGGCGACCACGGTATTGTGGAAGAGGGGGTGAGCGCCTTTCCGCAAGAGGTGACGCCGCAGATGATATATAACTTTATTGAAGGCGGTGCCGGAATAAATGTATTGGCCGGGCACGTGGGGGCCAGGGTCGTTGTGGTTGATATGGGAGTAGCATCAAAATTGCAAATTGCAAATTGCAAATTGCAAAATTTTAAAGACAAAAAGATAAATTCTGGGACGAAAAATATGGCGAAAGACCCGGCGATGACCAGAGAAGAGGCCGTTAAATGCATAGAAAACGGTATAGAAGTATTTGAAGAAGAATTACTGAACGGCATAGACATAATCGGAACAGGCGATATGGGAATCGGCAATACCACTGCTTCTTCGGCAATCGCTGCCTGTTTTACAAATAAACCGGTAGAAGTTTTAACAGGAAAAGGAACGGGAATCGGCGAGGAAACCTTTTTAAATAAAATCGCCGTGATTAAAAAGGCCCTGGAAATAAATAAGCCGGATGCGCGGGATGCGCTTGATGTGCTCTCTAAAGTAGGCGGATTTGAAATAGGGGGGTTAGCCGGTGTAATTTTGGCCGGCGCATCCCGCCGGATACCTATAGTAATCGATGGCTTTATCTCAGGAGCCAGCGCATTAATAGCCTGTCATTTAGAACCCAGGGTTAAAGAGTATCTTATAGCCGCGCATTGTTCAGTAGAGCAAGGCCATAAAATTGTCCTGGATTATATGGGTTTAAAACCGCTTCTGGACTTAGACTTAAGATTGGGAGAAGGCACCGGCAGCGCTCTGGCGATAAGTTTAGTGGAAGCAGGCATAAAGATAATGACACAGATGGCCACTTTTAAGAGTGCCGGAGTATCTGAAAAGGTAAAGAGTAGAGAGTAGAGAGAATGAAGCAATTTCTCATAGCCTTGCAATTTTTAACTATTCTACCTATAAAGATTAAGTCCGGGGTAAAAAGAAAAGACTTTGGCGCCGCGCTTATTTATTTCCCCATAGTCGGTGCATTCATAGGGCTGTTGTTAGTTTTAATTTTGCTTATTTTTAGTTCTTTGCCACATTTAGTTACGGTTGTGTTGCTTCTAATTGGGTTAATTGTCATAACGGGTGGCGTGCATCTGGATGGTTTCGCCGATACCTGCGATGGTTTCTATGGCGCCAAGCCCAAAGAAAAGATATTAGAGATAATGCGGGATAGCCGGGTCGGCGTAATGGGGGTAATTGGGATAGTAACTTTATTACTCTTAAAATTTAGTTTAATAGCCAGTCTTCCCCAAAATATTCTTTGGAGAGCATTAATTACGATGGTTGTATTTGCCAGGTGGTCTCAGGTCTTGGCGTGCTTCACATCTAACTATGCCCGCAAAGAAGGGAAAGCAGAATATTTTATAGAATATAATAGTAAAAAAGAATTTTTTCTCGGAGGCCTGCTTACTATGGCCTTATTCTTATTATTGATGGAACTGAAGGGAATTATTTTGTTAGCCCTTTCTTTACTCCCAATATGTTTATTTATAACTTATGTAAAGAAAAGAATCGGGGGAATGACCGGAGATACAATCGGCGCAACCAGTGAGGTTGCGGAAATAGCCGTTCTTTTCTTTGCATTGATTTGCCGAATATAATGCTCCTGGTAATTTCCTCTTATATCGCTGATTTGGTTTTCGGTGACCCGGAAGGGTTTGCCCATCCCGTAAGAGGGATGGGTAGACTGATAAATTTCTTGGATGATAGGTTGAGGGGAAACGCTGGTCAACGGAAAGAGCGAATGAAAGGGGCAATATTGACCTTGAGTGTCATGGGAATAAGTGCTTGTTTTGCCTGTTTGTTTATAGAACTCTCAAGGAAATTGAACCCTTTCCTGGGGAATTTGGCCTGGGTCTATTTAGGTTACTGCTCTCTTTCCGTAAGGGATTTACGGGTTAAAGCGAAAGCAATTTTGAAAGAGGTAGAAAAAGACTCTATAGTTGAAGCCCGCAGGCAACTTTCTAAAATTGTAGGCAGAGATACCCAAAATTTGAGCAAAGAAAAAATAACAGCGGCTACAATAGAAAGCATTGCCGAGAGCGCCAATGACGGGATTGTGGCACCTCTAATTTATCTGATTTTAGGGGGGCCCGTTTTGGCTTTTGCTTACAAGAGCATAAACACACTTGATTCGATGGTAGGATATAGAAATGAGGAGTACCTTCGTTTTGGCTGGTTTGCGGCCAAAGTAGATGACATCGCCAATTTTATTCCGGCGCGAATCTCCGGGTTCCTGCTATCAATTTCTTCTATCATTGTGAACCCTCGTAATGACGTTCGCTTGGCTTTTAAGACGATGTTAAGGGACGGCAGGAAACACCCTTCTCCAAATAGCGGGGTTTCAATTGCCGCTATGGCCGCTGCCCTGGGGGTAAGGTTAGGAGGGCCTTCTACATATCAGGGCAAACTTTTGGAAAAACCATACCTTGGAAAAGATGGAAGGCCGGCAAGGCCTTCATTAATAAATGAGGCCCTGGCTATGAGTTTTGTGACATCTTTGCTTATGCTTTCCTTAGGAGTATTGTTAAAATGGGTTATGTAGATTTTTTGCACGGCGGGAATATCTACGAGGTTAGGCAAAGATACGGAAAAGAAATAATCGACTTTAGCGCAAATATCAATCCTTTGGGTTTGCCGCAAAGCGCGAAGAAAGCTATTTATAAAAATTTTGATAGAATCCTGCATTATCCTGATTCCAAAGCAAACAATATTACCCAAAAAATCGCTAAATACTGGAGGATAGATAAAGAGAATGTCCTTCCCGGCAATGGCTCTGTGGAATTTATCTATCTTATTATGTCGGCTTTCAAGCCCAAGACCACCCGTATAGCTACACCTGCCTTTTCGGAATATGAACGTGCGGCAAGAAGCGTAAAGAGTAAAATTCGCTTTGTAAGACTTAAAGAGAAAGAAGGCTTCCGCCTCAATATATCTCAGCTTGGCAGCGCAGATATTTCTTTTCTCTGCAATCCCAATAATCCCACAGGTAATCTTATTTTAGAAAATGACAAACTGCCTAAAAAATTACTTGTTATTGACGAGGCGTTTATGGATTTTTTACCCGACCAGAAGAATTACACATTCATCTGGAAGGCCACAAAGTGCACAAAAATAATTGTCCTGCGTAGCTTTACTAAATTTTTTGCCCTGCCGGGATTAAGAATCGGATATCTTGTTGCCCATAAAGAGGTTATCGCCCGGTTAAGACAGCAGCAGCCTCCCTGGAGCACAAATTGTTTAGCCCAATTAGCAGCAGAGTTAATTTTAAACGATAGAGAGTACATCAAAAAGACCCATAAACTTATAGAAAACCAGAGACAATTTCTTTTTAGAGAATTGACCAAAATAAAATGGTTAAGGCTTTATCCTTCAGTAACAAATTTCCTTTTGCTAAAGATTGAAAATGGCAGAATAACCGCAAAGGCTTTACAAAAATCGCTGCTCCAAAAAGGAATTCTCGTCAGGGATTGTAGCAATTTTAGAAATTTAAACGATAAATATATCCGTATAGCTGTGCGTTCGCATAAAGAAAATTTGAAACTTATTGCTGCTCTAAAAAAGATTAGATGAAAGACATAGTTTTAAAATTAAGAGCAAAATTGACTACGGCAATTCAGAAAAACAAAACCCCGGCTTTACTTTTTTCTGGGGGCTTAGACTCGGCTATTTTGGCTAGTTTTGATTCTGGGGTTAAAGCAATCACAGTTAGTTTAAACTCAAAGGGAAAAGATGTAAAGTTCGCTACTTCTTTAGCCGGGCTTCTTAGAATAGAGCATTTTCAGAACAAGGTCAGTATTGATGAGGCACAAGAGGCAGTTCCAGAGGTAATAAAGATACTCAAGACCTTTGATCCAGCTATTCCCAATGATTTAACAGTATATTTCGGCTTAAAAAAGGCCCAAGAATTGGGGATTAATGCAGTAATGACCGGCGATGGAAGCGATGAACTTTTTGCCGGTTACGATTTTATGCAAAAAATAGGTGACTTAGAAGCCTATATTAAGAAAATAACCCGCAGAATGAAATTTGGCTCTAATAAAATTGGGCAATTTTTTAAAATTAAAATAGCGCAGCCCTTTTTAGATAAAGAGCTTATTGATTTTTCTCTCAGGATTAGCCCGGAGCTCAAAATTAAAAAAGAAAACGGTAAACTTTTGGGAAAGTGGATTTTGCGTAAGGCATTCCAAGATGCCTTACCAAAAGATATTGTTTGGCAGAATAAGAGGCCGTTAGAGTATGGCTCGGGTATGAATAAATTAAGAGATATTATAACGGCGAAGGTTTCAGATAGAGAATTTAAACAAAAAAGCCGATTCTATCCAATAAAATTTATAAACAAAGAACATTTTTATTATTACCAGATTTATAAAGATGTAATTGGACCAATACCTCAGGCTAAAAAAGGCGAAAAGCAATGCCCTGGTTGTAGTGCAGGGATGAGCAGGGGAGCGTTTCATTGTCCTGTCTGCGGTTGGGTAGCGCCGATAAAATGACTAAAAAAACAAAGGCATTTTGTTGCTGGAGTGGGGGCAAAGAAAGCGCCTTAGCACTTTATAAAGCGCAAAGGTCAAAAATGGATATTGCTTATCTGGTAAATATGGTTTCAGTTGATGGCAAGCATTCCCGTTCTCACGGGGTTAGTGCAGCATTACTCAAGATTCAAGCGCAGGCTTTAGGAATCCCTATTGTTCAGAGAAAAACTACTTGGGAAACTTACGAAGAGGAATTCAAAAAAGCTGTTTCAGAGTTAAAGACTAAAGGTATAGATACAGGTATCTTTGGAGATATCGACCTACAACAGCACCGAGATTGGGTAGAGAGGGTATGTAAAGATGTAGATATAAAACCGATACTGCCCTTATGGAAAGAAAAAAGAGAAAATTTGCTTAAAGAATTTATTGATCAAAAATTTAAGGCAATTGTTGTAGCCACAGATGCATCCTCTTTAGGTAAAGAATGGTTAGGCCGCCAAGTCGATAATGAATTTGTAAAAGACATAAATTCTTTAAAGAAAGTTGACCTTTGTGGAGAAGAGGGAGAGTATCACAGTTTGGTTTACAACGGCCCTATCTTTAAAGGGCCTATAGAACTCATCTTTGACAAGAAGATATTTAAAGATAAACATTGGTTTTTGGAACTCAAATTTAAAAATGAACATTAAAAGAATTGTCTCATTAGCACCGTCTAATACTGAGATTGTTTTTGCCTTAGGAGAGGGCAGTAAACTTGTGGCAGTAAGCGGGTGTTGTAATTATCCTCCAGAAGTCAAGCTGATAGATAAGATTGGCGGTTATTCTACACCGGATATAGAAAAGATAATTTCCCTTTCTCCGGATTTAGTATTGGCTACAGATATTGATTTAAGAAAAGGAGCTATTTCCAAATTAAGAGCTAAGGGGATAACAACTTATGTGGTAAAGACAAAAACAGTCTTGGATGCCCCATCTGCCATATCCTTTGTGGGCAAACTTATTGGATGCCAAAGAAAGGCCCTTTCATTGGCTAAGAAAATAGGAGAAAAGATTAAAAAGATACATCAGAAAACTAAAGCTATAAGCCCACGACCCAGGGTTTGCTATATATGTTCTCACAATCCCTTGTGCATTGCCCTAAAATCTTGCACAATTAATAAGTTAATCGAGGTAGCAGGAGGATTAAATATTATGCGGGATATCGATAGAGACAACATCGATGACTTATTAGAGGTTGTGATTAAGAAAAACCCTCAAGTTATAATTACCTCTAAAGGGCATAGAGAAACTATGGGTTTATTATCCTATACGCAGAATCATCCTCGCTTTCAACATACCGATGCCTATCTTAATAATCGGATTTATCAGATCGATGCGCAGTTAGTTTGTCGGCCAGGACCAAGGACAGTTAAGGGACTGGAGATTTTGGCCAAATTTATTCATCCTGAAATTTTTAAAGAGGACTAATGCCAGTTTATCACATAAATCAAAAATTAAAGTTATTACTATGCCGGTGTTTCGCCATTCTTGTGCTTTTATATGCCGCAGCTATAACCTATGCGCAGGACAACTATCCGCAGAGAATAATTTCTTTAGGTTCGGCTATAACTGAAGAGCTCTACATTTTAGGAATAGAAGATAGATTAATAGGCTGCTCAGTTTATTGCCAAAAGCCGCTTGAGGCAAAAAGGAAAGAGAAGGTAGGCACAGCAATAGAAGTTAATTTGGAAAAAATTGTTGCTCTTCGGCCCGATTTGGTATTGGCCACATCTTTAACCACTCCAAAGGCAAAAGAGAAATTGAAAAATTTAGGAATAAAAGTAGTTACTTTTGCTGAGGCAAAAAACTTCAGCGAGATTTGCGAACATTTTTTGGAATTAGGCAGAATTGTGGGCAAAGAAAACGAGGCTAAAACTGTTATAGGCATCGCCAGAGACAAAGTGGATTCTGTAAAAAATAAGGTTAAGGAATTTGAGAAACCCAAAGTTTTCATTCAACTGGGAACCAGGCCCTTAGTTACCGTAACCAAAGACTCTTTTGTTAACGACTTTATCGAATTTGCCGGGGGAATAAATAGCGCACAAGGTTCAAAGAACAACCGCTACTCAAGAGAAAAAGTCCTTAAAGATGACCCCGATGTCATAATTATTGTAACTATGGGCCTTGTAGGGAAAGAGGAAAAGGAGATTTGGAGAAGATATAAGAGCTTAAAGGCTGTAAAGAATAATCGGATTTATATTGTCGATTCTGACAATTTTTGTAGTCCTACGCCCCTAAGCTTTGTTCAAGCTTTAGAGGAAATGGCTAAAATCTTACATCTCCAAAATGGATAAGAAAATAGTTCGCTGGATTTTCTGGGTATTGGTTTTGGCAGGGGCCCTTTTAGGAATAGGCATTCTTTCTTTATCTATTGGTCCGGCTGGGATACCTGTTAAGAAAATTGCCTCATTAATTTCAGAAGGCAAAGGCACTACTGAATATAGCATCCTCTTTGATATTCGTTTACCCCGCATTATCTTAGGTTTTGCTATCGGAGGGGCATTGAGTCTGGTGGGTGTAATCCTGCAAGGGATGTTTCGCAATCCCTTAGTTGAGCCATATACCTTGGGTATCTCAGGCGGAGCAGCAATCGGGGTGTGTTTAAATATTCTCTTAAGATTACACCGGGCCTGGGGCGTCTTGACTTTGCCCCTTTTTGGTTTTTTAGGTTCGGTTACGGTAATAATACTTGTTTATTCAATAAGCGTAAGAAGGGGCATATTAAAAATGCAAGGGCTCCTATTAACAGGGGTGATGATAAGTTTTATCTCTTCATCTTTGATAATGCTGATTATGTCCATTTCGCGCACAGAAGACCTTCACGGGATTGTTTTCTGGATAATGGGGTCCTTAGAGGAACCCGACTGGTTTCTTATAAAATTGACCTGTGGAGTCTCTATTTTTGGCTTGATTGGTTCTTACCTTTTTTGTTTCGACCTCAATGCCCTTTCTTTGGGCGAAGAAGAGGCCTTGCATTTGGGTATCAATGTAGAAAAGACAAAGCGCTTACTTTTCATTATCGCCTCTTTGCTTACAGGTTTTAGTGTATCTATAGCGGGAATAATTGGCTTTGTGGGTTTGGTAGTTCCCCATTTTATGCGTATGTTTGTCGGTAGCGACCATCGGGTTCTTTTAATTGGCTCATTCTTGTGTGGAGCGGGTTTTTTAATCTTTTGTGATACTTTAGCCAGAACCATCATTTCTCCTATGGAATTACCCGTGGGTGTAATTACGGGCATATTGGGCGGAAGCCTTTTTGTTTATGCCTTGACTAAAAAGAAGACTGTTTTGGGAGAAAGGTAATGCTCAAAATTAAGAATCTAACTTGTGGATACGATTCAAAATTTATTCTTCAAGATATCGATTTTAAGGTAGAAGATAGAGAAATTGTGGGGATAATCGGTCCTAACGGTTCAGGAAAGACTACGCTTCTTCGGGCTATAACCCGTATCCTTAAGCCGGAAAAAGGTATAATTTTCTTAAAAGGCAGGGATATCTGGCAGATGGGATTTAAGGAATTAGCTAAGAAAGTAGCGGTAGTTCCCCAAAGTTTTGGCGGAGGGTTTATGAGCGTAGAGGAGTTTGTGCTTTTAGGAAGGATTCCCCATTTTGAAAAATTTCAATTTTTAGAGACAGGAAAGGACTTAGGAGTCGCCCAAAGGTGTATGGCCAAAACTGATACCCTCAAGCTTAAAGACCAGCTTATGGGCCAGATAAGCGGCGGGGAAAGACAGCTTGCCCTGATTTCCCGCGCTTTGGCCCAGGAACCCAAGCTGCTTTTATTAGACGAACCTACAACGCATTTAGATATAACCCATCAGGTAGGGATTTTAGACCTGCTCAAAAAGCTCAACCAGGAACTTGGGCTCACGATAATTATGGTTTTGCATGACCTCAATTTGGCCAGCGAATACTGCCATCGCTTAGTTCTTATTAATCAAGGAAGAATCCACAAGGTAGGGAGTCCTGAGGAGGTGATGAAATATCGAGTTATTGAAGAGGTATACAAGACGGTTGTGGTAGTAGAAAAAAACCCAATTTCTTCTAAACCTTATATATTTATAGTTTCTGAAGAGGAGAGGAAAAAGCAACTTGCCGGATAGACAAAGGAAGTGAAGGTGAAATTCCTTCCGCTGCCCCGCAACGGTAATGATTTAGTTAACTGTCAACTAAGTTGAGCCCGGACGATTGTCTATCTTGGGAGTATTCTCGAGGGAGGAGAAAAATGAGAAGAAAATTAATAATTTCGATGTTGATAGTGGAAATGCTGATTTTAGGCAGTTTGCAAGGAACAATTTTGGCAGAAGAAAACAAAGATTTGGAAAAGATTACCTTAGAGCCAATAACAATAACGCCCTTAAGAATAGAAAGGAGATTATCGGAGGTCTCTTCCACTGTAAGCATTATAAAAGAAGAAGAAATTAAAGAGACAAATGCAAAAAATGTCCCCGGTTTATTAAGGCACTTAGAGGGTGTCTATATGTATGATGCTTCCGGCGTAGGGACAGTGGGCAGAATAAATATGCGTGGGTTTTGGGGAGGGATGTCCACACATCAATTAATACTCGTAGACGGAATACCGCAAAATAAAGGTAAGTCTAAACTTGTGGATTGGAGTCTAATTCCTCTGGACAATATTGAGAGAATAGAAATAGTAAGAGGACCCGCCTCTTGTCTTTACGGAGACAATGCTATGTCCGGGGTAATTAATATTATCACCAAGAGACCAAGCGTTATTCCTGAGACTAAGATATCTGCTTCTTACGGAAGTTTTGATACGCAAAATTATAATCTTTCCATCTCCGGAATGCTTGAGAGAATTGGCTCCTATTTAGGTGTAAGCAGAAAATCAACAGACGGCTTTCGCAGGCACTGTGATTATGAGGATATCCATCTCAACGGGAAATTAGATTTTTTAATTGACCAGACCCAGGATTTAAAATTATCTTTGGATTACCACCAGAAACAAAGAGGTGCCTATGCCTGGGCGCTCACCGAAGCACAAATTGAACAGGATAGACCTCAGGCCAGGCCCGGTTCAGAGAATGATAAAAGCGAAGTTAAAAAGACTAATTTAGGCCTAACTTACCGTAAGGATATAGGGAAAATCTTTAAAATAGAAGAGACATTTTACTATAGATATGAGGATAGCGAATCTTTTTATACCAGTGGTTCTACAAATAGTTCTACACAAGAGCAACTCGATGAAGAAGATACCTACGGTTTCCTTTCGCGCTTAAATATAAATCCGGAAATTTTTGGAATGGAGCATTCTTTTACCACAGGTATCGATTTAGAAAGAAACAATTTTGATTACCAGGAATATGCCGCACCCTGTCAGATAAGAGGTGCTATTGGCAGTAATTATAAGGTTAAACGAGATAAAATTGGTTCCTATGTTCAAGATGAGATTAAACTTTTTGCCCCTCTTAAACTTATAGCAGGAATAAGATACGATTTAATAAAGTTTGACTTTACTGACTATGAGGATGAAACTAATTCAGAGGATAGAAAGATGTCCAGCACAAGTCCGAAGTGCGGCATAGTCTATACTTATGGTAAAGATTGTAATCTCTATGCCAATTATGCCCAGGCTTTTAGGACTCCTACGATAGGACAGATGTTTACCTATGGAAGCGTTTCTAACCCCGATTTAAATCCCGAGGAAGCGGAAAATTATGAGGCAGGCATACGCCATCGGTTCAATGATTACTTAAGAGCAAATGTTGGCTTATACTGGATGGAGCTCGATAACGAGATTTGGTATGATTATACGCAGAGGCAGTATAAAAATTACGGTCAGACATCACATAAAGGGATTGAAACAAGTCTGACTCTCAAAATTATTAAGGAATTAACTTCTTTTGTCAATTATAGTTACACAAGAGCCAAAAATGAAAGCGGAAGTTACGACGGTAAATACCTGGCCAATATCCCCATACATAAAGGAAGCCTGGGGGTAAAATGGGAGACAGATTCTGGATGGGGAGCAAATTTAATTGTTACCAGAGTTGGCAGTTCATATATAGATTCAGCCAACGACGATAAGCTCCCCAGCTATACTACTGCGGATCTGAAACTTAGTTATACACATAAGTGGTGGTCTCTATTTTTTGCAATCGATAACCTTTTAGATGAAAGATACAATTCTTATGGTTTTAAATCAGGAGGAGTGAAAAAATTTAGTCCGGCTCCGGAAAGAACATTCACTTTTGGGGTGGAAGCGGAATTTTAATATCCCTTGATTTTTCATGGTGTAGGAAAGTATATAACGTACACCACTGCGAAAATTGCATATTAAGGTTATTACCGAAGGCAATTTTCTTAAATTGACAGAGGTGATGCAGTATGTTATAGTTAGAAGGACAAAGGGAAGAGATGGCTTGAGAAGATTAAATGTCTTGCATATAGTCACGAAGCTGGAATTAGGTGGCGCGCAGAAAAGCGCCCTAGATATTGTAAGCATTTTAAATAAAACGAGATATAATCTTTCTCTTGTCAGCTCAAATGACGGGATTTTACTTCCTGATGCCCTGAATATTCCGGAAATAAATACAGCCTTTCTACCCGCCCTTAAGCGAACCATAAGCCCCCTGAAAGATCTTAGAACCCTAATTAGCCTTACCAGGTTCATTAAAAATAAGAACTTCGATATTGTTCACACCCATAGCTCCAAAGCAGGAATTTTAGGCCGCTGGGCCGCCAGGTTGGCTGGTGTTCCTGTAATCCTGCATACTATTCATGGATGGGGATTCCACCAATGGCAGAATCCATTGGCAAGAAGGCTTTTTATCTTCCTGGAACGGCTAACCGCCAGGATTACCGATAAATTAATTGCTGTCTCACAAAGCGTCATTAAAAAAGGTCTAAATGCCCGCATTGGCACGGAGGATAAATATGCCCTGCTTGAATATGGCATCCCCTTGCAGAAATTTACTGGTTGCCAGGCGGATATCAAAAAGAAAAAGGAGGAGTTGGGGTTAAAGACAGATTCTAACGTTGTGGGGATGGTCGCCTGTTTTAAACCCCAAAAGGCCCCTGAGGATTTTATCAAAGTAGCAGCTCTTGTAAAAAAGAATTTTCCTGAAACAAAATTCCTTTTGGTTGGCGATGGAGTTTTGCGCAGAAAATTAGAAGGCTTAAGAAAAAGGTTTGCCCTGGAGAAAGACGTTATTTTCACAGGGTGGCGTCGCGATATCCCCCAGATTTTGTCTATCTTAGATGTATTTATGTTGACCTCTTTATGGGAAGGCTCGCCAATAGTTCTCTTGGAAGCCATGGCTTCTGCCGTGCCGATCGTAGCTACATCGACTGGCGGTGCACAAGAGATAATTCGCAATGGTATCAATGGATTCTTGGTTTCTCCCGGGAATATCCAAACTATGGCCCAGAGAGCCGCTGCCCTTTTAAAGAATAAAGCCCTCGCCCGCAAAATGGGCCGAGAGGGGAAAAGGTTGCTTGGTCCTTCTTTTGAAGTAGAACATATGGTAGAAAGAATAGACAAACTTTATCAGACTTTAGGAAAGGAGAAAAGGCTGTGTTAGGCTATACCCTTGTCTTCTTATCTGCCTTGGTATTAGGGCTGATTTTGATTGCCTTGTTTAGAAGCCTTGCCTTAAAGACCAACTTTGTGAGTCCCCAGGGCATAACCCGCCTGGGCGGCCTGGGTATGTGGCTGGCTTTTTCTATCGTCTGTATTTTAGGGGGCTCAATTTACGGAGTCCTGAATAAAACAGGCTGGGGGATAATCCTGGGTTCCGGCCTCCTGGTGGCTTTTGGCATAATCGACGACTATAAAAAAGAACTTTCTGTGCCTATTAAGTTCCTGGTTCAGATTGTCGCCACCGTTTTGCTTATTCTCTTTGGCATAAAGACGCGGATTATCTATATCGGGCCTTATTTGAATGTTTTAATTACCTTTCTTTGGGTCTTAGGAATAACCAATGCCTTTAATCACTTAGATATAATGGATGGACTGGCAGGAGGAGTTGCCGCTATATCTTCGGTGACGTTTTTCCTTATTGCTTTATTTAATGCTAATCTTTCTATAGCAGTTGCCTCTTTGGCCTTGACAGCAGTAACATTAAGTTTTTTGCGCTATAATTTATCTTCAATAAAAGTTTATATGGGCAATTCCGGGAGCCACTTTTTGGGTTTTGCACTTGCCGCTATTGCTATATTGATAAGTTATGCTCCTCTAGAGAAGAAAATAGCCTTAGTTTGCCCGATTCTTGTTCTGGGGCTTCCTGTGTATGACACATTGTTTGTTATGTTTATAAGGGCGAGAAAAGGAAGGTCGATTTTTAAGAAAAGCGACGACCACTTTGCCCTTAGACTCCTGGCCAAAGGGTTTTCTAAAAGTAAAGCGCTCATATTTATGTATCTATTTGGCCTGTTCTTTAGCCTCAACGGTTTAATTATTAGCCGAGTTTCCAACCAGATAGGTATAATTATTCTATTTTTGGTAGTTGCCGTCTGCCTAACTTTAGGCAAGAAGATAAGCCAAAAAGCCCGTTAATGAACAAAGAAAAAATTGTTATATTAGGAGCAGGATTAGCCGGCTTAAGTGCATCATTTTTTCTGAAGAGGGATTATCAGATTTTTGAGAAGGAAGCCACTCCGGGCGGACTTTGTCGCTCCCGGCACTTCAATGGTTATACCTTTGATTATGACGGGCACCTGCTCCATTTTAAAGATAAGGATATCTTAAATCTGGTGCAAAAGCTAATGGGGGGTAATTTAACATGCATTAGAAGAGATTCCTGGATTAACTCTTTTGGTTGTTATACCCGATATCCTTTTCAGGTTAATCTATTTGGTTTGCCTAAAAATGTAATCAAAGAGTGTGTTTTGGGCTTTATCGATGCTCAGCTAAATGGCAATGTCAATAAACACAGGCACACTAACTTTAAACAGTGGATTTTGCACACCTTCGGTCCGGGCATAGCCAGACATTTTATGCTACCTTATAATAACAAGTTCTGGACTATTTCTGCCCATAGGCTTACTTGTGAATGGGTGGATGGCTACATCCCCATGCCTTCGCTGAAAGATGTGTTAGGCGGCACTATTGCCCAGAGCAAAAAGCGTTTTGGTTATAATGCCCAATTCTGGTACCTTCGCAAAGAAGGAGGAATAGAAAACCTTATTTTTGCTTTGCGAAGGTGTATTAAGAATAACATTCACACTTTACATCAGGCAGCAGAAATTGACCTGAAGACAAGAACTGTCAGTTTCCGCAATGGCAGGAAAGCAAGATTTATTAACTTAATTTCAACTTTGCCCTTGCCGGAGATGCTTAAACTTATTCCACATCTGCCTCCAAAAATAAAGGTAGCCTTAAATAAACTGAAATATACTTCTGTCTTTTGCCTTAACCTGGGTGTAGCCAGAGGTAATATTAGCGATAAACACTGGATATATTTCCCGGAAAAAAAATTTATTTTCTTTCGCGTTGGCTTTCCTCATAACTTTTCTTCTGCTTTAGTCCCTCCAGGCAAAAGTTCCCTATATGCGGAGGTTTCCTACTCTCCAGATAGACCGGTAAATAAAAAGGATTTAGTTAAGAGGATATTAAAAGACCTGCGTAAAGTAGAAATTTTATCTGCCGCCGATACTATTGAAGTTTGCGATCCGCTGGACATCAAATATGCCTATATAATCTACGACCGTAACTATACAGAAAGCACAAAAACAATTCAGGAATATCTAAATCAGCACCATATTTACCCTATTGGCCGATACGGGCGCTGGAAATATATGACTATGGAAGAGGCCATACTCGAGGGAAGGAAGATAGCTGAAGTTTTACAAGGAGATAAGCTAGCTCAAGGATGCTTAAGGGAAGAATAAAGAGTATATATATGCATCGCCATACCCTATGGGATATGGCCATCAAGCAACTCAAATCAAGATACGCTGGTTCTATTTTAGGCTTCTGGTTGGCAATAGTAAATCCTTTATTGATTATGTTTGCAATAACCTTTGTGTTTAACATCATCTTTAAAATAGAAATAAAGAACTTTCCTCTTTTTGTTCTTTCGGGAATATTTCCCTGGATGTTTTTTTCCAATGCCTTATTTGAAGCAACATCCTCTATCTTAAATCAGCAAAATATCTTACGGCAGTTTAACTTGCCTCGCGAAATTATCCCCTTAAGTTCGATTTTATCTAATTTCTTAAATTTTCTTATTGGCTGGTGTGTCATTTATCCTTTATTTCTATTCTTTAGTCCAAAGATAGTATTGTTATTACCACTTTTAATTATTGTTCTTCTCCTGAACCTTTTTTTTGTTTGTGGGCTGGGTTTAGCTTTGTCTGTTTTGAATGTCTTTTTTCGCGACATCAGCCATCTATTAGGAGTCTTATTAATGTTATGGTTTTGGATTACACCGGTATTTTATTCTGTAGATATGATTCCCGCAAACTTTCGTTGGGTTTGCGGCTTTAATCCAATGACACCTTTTATTGTTTTTTATAGAGACATTATTTTTAGAGGTAATGTTCCCAACTCCCCCGTATTTATAGGTATATTTATTTGGACCGCCTTAAGTCTAATTCTAGGCTTGATGTTTTTTTCTTCTTCTGAATCCAAAATTTTAAAGGAAATCTAGAATGGATATAATCCAACTTAAAGATGTTTGGGAGATGTATCGGATCAAGTTTATTCTTGAGGGGAAGGCCTCCTGGGATAACTTTTGGGCGTTAAAAGGCATAAGTTTCAACGTTGAGCGGGGAGAAACGTTAGGGATAATTGGAGAAAATGGCTCAGGTAAATCTACAATTTTGAAGTTAATCGCTGGAATGCTTAAATCAGACCGCGGAGAACTTAAAGTTTCGGGAAGAGTTTCTGGACTTTTAGAATTGGGCGCGGGTTTTCAATCAGAACTTACAGGCAGAGAGAATATTTATTTAAATGCCAGTTTATTTGGCCTAACTCAGAGTCAGATTGAAGAAAAATATGAAGAGATTGTAAATTTTGCTTCTCTGGGTAAATTTATCTATGCACCGGTCAAATGTTACTCTCAAGGTATGTTCGTTCGCCTTGCCTTTTCTATCGCTATCCATATGGACCCCGATATACTACTTATCGACGATATCCTGACAGTCGGAGATGAATATTTTCAGAGAAAATGCATTAAAAAGATATTTGAATTAAAAGAACAAGGAAGGACTATTATCGTTGTTACCCACGATATGAATATGTTGAGGCGCATCTGTAAAAGAGCAATTTTCCTCAAAGAGGGCAGGATAGTCAAGGATGGCCTGACTGACAAAGTAATTCGGCTTTATACACAGATGTTTGGCGTTAAAGAAGGTGTAGGCTTTTTAGAAAGAGGACCTTTGAATGTTGTATTTAATAATGGTCGATTTTTTATAAATTGGCAAGATAAGCTTCTTACTCCTAATTCCGGAGCACATACTATTTTCCTTACCGCAAATAGATGGTATAGTTCCCTTCAGGCAGACTGGGAGGTTAAAAGAGAAAGCGAAAATAAATTAGTGGCTAAAGGCCAATTCTACCAACTGGCACTGACTCAGGTTTGGAGATTGGAACTAACTGATAATTATGAGCTAAAATGGAATATCGAAATGGAATTGCAAGAACCCATTGAAATTCAAGAAGGATACACAAATATTATGTTAAGTAATGAATACGCTCAATGGTTTACTCCTTCAGAAAAAGGCGAATTTCCATCCAAAGATAATAATGATAAAGACTGGCAAGAGTTGCTTAACGTAAATGGTTTTAGAAAATGTATCGGTGTAAGAACAAAGGAGATTCTAGATGGTAAACTTCCTTCATTAATTTTCGAGCAATCTGGCTATACATCTAAATGCCGGGCTCAAATATTAAATAGCGATTACTTTAATAATTGCAGGATGTTACAATACAGGGCCTTAGCTTTGCAGAATTACTCATCAAGTTGTGCCAATCATTTTGTTTACTTTTCGGGAAAAATAATTCTTAATTGTCCAGATATAAATAATTATTTAGAAAAATTACAGGATGGTTTTACTTTAGTTGATGATGAATTGAAATTAGTATTTGAGAAAGGCAAGGGTATACTTTTATACGATGGCACAAATTTGACTTGTGCCCCCCATATAGGTACTTCATTTTATATGAATGGAAGGCGCTATTACTCTCATTTAGCACATTGGGAAGTTAAAAAGGAAGATAAGAATAAACTAATTGCCAGAGGTATGTGGCGCAATCTTCCCATTGTGCAGATTTGGGAAATGGAAATAAGTAATAAGTCTCAGTTTTCATGGAAGGTTAATATGGAAGTTAATGCTGAAGTGGATATCCAGGAGCAACGGGCTGAGTTTATATGCTCCGAAGGTTATAAACATTATTTTAGTGACTATGGAGCAGGAAATCTTCCAGATAAGTTTTTAGAAAGTGAGATAGATATGTTGCAAAGATGTATTCCTGATGGTTCAATTGGACTTCTCAGTCAAAATAATCGGTTTCCCGCTCTATCTTTAAAGTTCTCTAAAGATTTAAATAACTTTGCCAAAATTCTCAACGCAGATTTTTATCATAAAGCAAGGATATTACGGATAGAGAAGGTTGAACCAGAAGAGAATGTAAGGCTTTTACCGGGAGAATACTCTTGCTTTGCAATTGAAGCCAATTTGAATAAAGCCGCTCAGGTACGTATAGAAGATTCGGCAAATATACTTCGAACTAAAAGTTTAGATTTTAACTTTGATAAAGGCAAAGGCTGCATTTACTGGGAAGGAACAGAGCTGACGAAGGGTTTTGGCCTATATACATCTATTCGCTCAAAGGGACGTTGGCACGACTCTTACTCAAAAGCTATATGGAAGACTGAAGAGAAAAGTAGAGAGACAATTAAGGTCTTTGGAAAGTGGTTATATCTACCCATAAGTCAACACTGGCAAATTAGATTAAAAAAAGACAATTCCTTTGAATTCACTGTTAAAACGAAAGTAGATAAGAAAATAGAGGTTGATCGTTTGCAGACAAACCTTATGCTTTCTGAAAAGTACTCCGGGTGGATAACAGATAAAGAAAAAGGCTTTTTCCCTTCCTTTAAAGAAGATATTGCCGATGATTGGGATTGTATATGGTCCGGAGGCAACAATACCCAATACATTGCCGTAGCAGCCGAATCCGCAGATAAAAAGCGTTTACCATCAGTTATATTTTTTCCGCAAAAGCAAAATCCAGATTGGCGTCTTAATATTATAAATTCGGATGTCTATCATCGGGGCAGAGTCTTGCAGTATTTAAATCCGCAAAGGCTAACTATCTTTCCCGGCGAATACCTGTATTTCTGCGGGAGAATCCATTTTACTCCGTTAGAGAAAGCTCTCTAACAGGGTTTATTCAATAGTTAGATGACTATATTTAATTGCAAAAATAGAATTACAATAAAAGGGATAACCGTTGTTTTAGTATTTTTAACAGGATTTACCCTCTATGAATATTCATACGCTGCTTTAGAAAAGGATGACCGCTCTTTAGATTTCGATTCCGGGCATTGGAAGGTATTAAACGATTCAGGTTGGCCGGGTGCTTCAATTGGCTATGTAGAAACTTCAAACGAAAAGAAAGACAGTGTCAGATTTAACTATACTTTAAAAGCAACAGAATTGTGGCTTTGGCCGGAGATAGACTTTTTTATAGAATTTGAAAGGGTGAACGACTTGACAGGGTATACAGGAGTTCAATTATATATTAAAGGTGAAAAGAGGGAGGAAGTTTATTTCTATTTTTTAACTAAGGATAAAAACACAGGGATACCTAAACCCTGCTGGTATAGATTTATAGTCACTGATAAATATAAAAAAATATATTTACCTTTCTCTCAATTTAAAATAGCTAAAGATTGGACACCACGTCACCGCGGTTTTAATCCATCTATAGAATGGGATAAAGTAAAGACATTTGGTTTACATAAGAAAGGAAGGGATGGCGAACGAGGAAGTATATATTTACTTAATATAAATTTCTTACAAAAAGAACTTCCAGAAATACCAAATTTGGAAAGAGTCCGTAGTCTACCGCCCAAGCATTCTTTAATAAATTTAATAAATCGCAGTTCAGAGAAAACCGATGCAAAGATTAGAGTTTACAGTTGCGCCTTCCGGCAAAAAGATAAAATGATAAGCCCATGCCTCTATGGAGCAAACTGGGGCGTTTGGCTTGATTTGCCGGATAAGAAAAAAGTAGCCCCTCTTGGTTTGAAATTAATAAGAGCAGGCGGACCTTTTATGGATAGATATAATTGGCGCAGTAGCAAATATACCTTTCCGGCGAATGAAAAAGCACTGACTATGACAGATTTAGATGAGTTTATCCAATACTGCCGTCAAATAGGCGCAGAGCCGTTAATCCAGATTAATGCTTTAGGATATGCCCCTGACGAAAAAAACAAGGATAAATTTACGAAATGTATGGACCCTGAAGATACGGCAGATTTGGTGCGGTATCTTAATAAAGAAAGAGGCTATAATATTAAATTTTTTGAAATAGGCAATGAGCCTTTTATATGGCACGATGTCCACTTCGATGTGAGAAAGACCCCTTGCTCAATTAGAGAATATTTTGAAATATTTAAGAAAATTTCAGTAGCAATGAAAAAAGCCCAGGCCGAAATAAATCCGGCCTTGCAGATAAAGATTTTTGCTCCTGCTATCTCCAGCTCTTGGATGAACTGGGGGACACTATCCCCGGAGGATAGCCAGCGTCAAATCATAGAATATTTTTTGAATAAATGTTATGAATATCAAAATAATAAAACTGAAAATCCAGAAGGATTTCGTATTTTGGATGTTTTGAGTTTCCATCTGTATCCTATTTTTAGAGACCCCCTGACAGGTAAGATAGAAAAAGACATCTCGCTGATTTTGAGGTCAACCCAGACCTGGTGGAGCCATAATTATATTAATAATTATGACCATTCCCTTCCTTGCGGACAAATCGGCGAAGTTTTACCAAAATTTAAAAAATGGATAGAAACCAATTACCCCGGGACAGAATTAGCAATTACAGAATTTAATATAGAATCTCAATCGATGGTAGATTATGACCCAATTATAAAAGTTTTATACCTTGCTGACCTTTACGGTATTATGGCCAAATATAGGGTAGGCTACGCAACGCAATTTTGCTTAAATTCATCAGATCATAATATAGCTTTAATTGACGAAACGGATAACATTACTCCTCTATATTACGTTTTGGCTTTATATTCATTGAATTTCAAAGGCAGTATTTTAGATGCCGGAAGCTCCTTACCCGGGAGACTTAATGTTTATGCATGCAACAATGGAGACAATATCATAGTAATGGTAGTAAATAAAGAAAAGAAATCCTTTTATACAGAGGTCATACTAGAAGAAGGGCCAGAAGGCGAAGACGCGATTAGTTTTTCTCACAATTTTCCTGCTCTCAGTTTGACTTGTATAAAGATTTTGGCCAATAAGAGCAACAACCTAGCTGAATATTGGGAATATGGAGAACAGCAAATAAATGGAATTATCGATAATAATCCCAGCTTATAACAGAAAAGAGACATTAAAGAGATGCCTTTTGTCTTTGGATGAGCAGGACTATTCAAAGGATAAGTATGAGATTATAATAGTAGACGATGGCTCATCGGATGACATCCCCCAGATGATAGATGCCTTAATGCAAAAGTATAAAAATCTAAGATATATTCAGCAGCTTCATAAAGGGCCAGCTTGCGCCCGCAACTTAGGGATAAAAGAAGCAAAAGGGAAAATTATTGGTTTTACCGATGATGACTGTACATTAGATAGAGATTGGGTTAAGCTGATGGTTGAGTCCCATAAAAAAAATCCAGAAATTATCACTGTGGGGGGCCTGACAGAAACTCCTTATAAAAAAACGAGTATTATGGTGGGTCAATTTTTAAGCAACGGCGCTATCCAAACTAATTTAAATAAGAAAAAAGAGATTATATTTTTTCCAACCTGCAATGTTTCTTTTAAAAGACGGATTTTTGATAAATATACATTTAATGAGAGATTTTCTTTGCCAGGAGGAGAAGACTTAGAATTCTTCTGGCGTTTATTTAAACACGGGCATAGATTTATCTGGAATAAGAATATAAAAGTCCTCCATTATCGAAATGATACTCTAAACAGTTTTATAAGGCAAGCCTGTATTTATGGAAGAGGAAATTTATTAACCCAATGTGTGCATAAAGACCACCCTTTATTGAAGGAATTAAAAACAGGTAAGTTTTCTTTCTGGATTGCTATTTTGATTAATATTATAAAGATTCCTCGTTTTAGCTATTCTTTAGGAAGAAGGCTTATAAAAGAAAGTAATGTTAATGATATCCATAAAAAAATATCTATCTATTCACATTTTGTCCTTCATAAAATTTTCTACATTGCAGGTAATGTCTTAGAATTTATTAGAATAAGTGAAAAGTCCTTAAAGAGAGAGAAAAAGCCTTTCTGCATTCCCCGCCTTCTTATATTAGATATTACTCATTCTTGCAATCTTTCTTGCCGGATTTGCGATATATGGAAGACAGCAAATAGAGATAAGGATATTCCTATTTCTTATATTAAAAAGATTCTTTCCCAAACTAAAGGAGTAGGAATAAAAGAAATTACTTTATCCGGAGGAGAGCCTTTGTTAAGGAAAGATATATTTGAAATACTTGATTATACAAAAACATTAGGGATTAAAAATTTAGGAATTTTAAGCAATGGGGTAGTTATAGAAGAATACTTAAAGAGATTAACCCCGTATCTTGTAGACAATACAATTTCTCCGGTTATTTCTTTGGATTCCGTAAAGCCACAAATACATAATGCGATAAGAAATTCTGATATCTCCTGGCAAAAAACAGTAAAAGGACTGGAGTTGCTTGCACAATTAAAAAAAGAATATCCCCGGGTAAACTTTAATGCGATTGTTGTAATTTTAAATCAAAATCTGGAAGAATTGCTTGAGTTGACAGGGCTTATTTTGTCATTAGGAGCAAATTCCTTGCAATTCCAGGCATTACTGCCAAATAATTTAAAAATGACTCAACGGAACAAATCCCTTTTCTGGATTCCAAAAGAAAGGTTTAATATGCTTGATGAAATTATAGATGGATTAATAGAATTTAAGAAAGAGAATCCATGCTTTGTAAGGAATTCTATTAAGAATTTATCATGTATTAAAAAATATTTCCGGGGCATAATTACTTCTGAGGATGTGAAATGTATATCTGCTAAATATACAATTTTAGTTTCTAATCAGGGAGAAAGCAGAACTTGTTTTTCGTCTTATGGAAACATAAAGAAGCAGGATTTGGAAGATATTCTTCAGAGTAGACAAATGATTAAGGCAAGGGAAAGAGTAGCAAAATGTTCATGGCCATGTTTGTTGCCATGTTTTTGTGACCCTGAATAATGAATACGTTTCTTTCTTGGTTATCCCGGAAAATAGATTATCCTATAATTGCGCCAGAAATAATTCAGATTTCGCTCACCTATAGATGCAATTTAAGATGCAAAATGTGCAGTATAGTTGATTTATTGCCTCGGAAAGAAGAGCTGTCTACTGGACAGATATTTCATATAATTGAGGAAGCTGCTGATTATACAGTAAGAAAAGTAGTTTTAACCGGCGGAGAACCTTTCTTGCGAGAAGATATATTCGAAATTTGTAATTACTCTCATAAGAAAGGATTACAAAATATAATTACTACCAACGGTATGTCGATAGGCAGTGAGTTAGCAGACAGGATTATCAACTCCAAGATAAATCACATCCATTTTTCTATTGATGGATTAGGCCACACACACGATTTTTTCAGAGGCAGAGGCGCATTTAAAAAGGCAATAAAGGCGATAAAGATTTTAATGGAAAAAAGAAACAACAATGGTTCTTTGTCGATAGGAATTGCCTGTACGGTTATGAATAGAAATGTAAAAGAATTATTTAAACTGGTCAAATTAGCCGATGAATTAGGTGCCGATGTAATTAATTTCCAGCCGTTAGCGAGCGATAATACAAATTTTTTTGACAGAAGATTATCTCCGTTTTGGCTAGAGAAAGAAGACGTCGCCATATTGAAAGACGAACTCGCAAAGCTAAGAAAATATAGACCAAAGCACATAACTATTTGCGAAGAGCCCCGCCTGGAGCTATTGCTTAAATATTACCAGAGACAACTTACACAGAAAGATTGGATATGTTTTGGCGGATTTAAAACTGTGTTTATCTGTTATGCAAAAAATGAACCTTTAATTTATAGTTGTCACGGAATTTGCGGGAATTTAGATAAAATTTCTTTAAAAAGAGCTTGGGAATCAAAAGAAGCTTATAAATTGCGTATTCATTCAAAAAATTGTAAAAATTTATGTATGCAGAGTTGTTATTCTCAAGAAACAGCGCAAAATCTTCCAAATTTAATAAGATTTTATAACAAAAAATGAAAAAGAAAGATGAATAATCGTTTGGAAAAAGAATATACCATGCTCGAAGAAAAATTAGGATATTATTTCGGTAGAGTATTGTCCTATCCTTTAATTCCTCCCGAGCATGTCTATTTTTCTCCTACTAATCGATGCAACTTAAGATGCAAAATGTGTGCTATCAACAAGACTTCAGATAAAGCAAAAGAATTAACTACATCAAAAATAAAAGAGACTATTTGCCAAATAGAAGGCATGGGAATAAAGCACCTTATATTCTCCGGCGGGGAGCCATTGATGAGAGACGATTTGCTTGCGATTGCAGAATTCGCTGTTACCCATAGTATAGAAAAAGTAGATATTGTTACAAACGGGGTGTTGCTTAACGACAAGATTATTCAAAAATTGCTCGAAATTAAGTTGAACCATATTACTATTTCTTTAGATGGATTAGAAGATACAAATGATGAGATTAGAGGCAAAACCGTTTTTAATAAGGCAGAGAAAAACATCAATAAATTAATTTATTATAAGTCTAAATATAAATCTCTATTTCCTACGGTTGGAATAAATTTTACAATTATGGATAAAAATATTAATGATATATTACCGATGATTGAATTTGCCAGAGCCAATAAATGTAATTGCATTATCTTCCAGCCGCTCCTCTCTAATAATATAAAGATGTCTGAAAAAAGAAAAAATGATTTATGGCCGTCTAAAGAGAATATTATTAAATTAAAGAAGTATATGCAAAAAATAATACACCTAAAAGATACACTTGAAGATTTTGAGATTTGTACCGATAAGGCAGTATTAGAAGCTCTTCCTGGCTATTTTAAAGGTGAAAGCCCGGGAAGCGGATTTAGATGTTACGAAACAATTAAGCGGATAGTTATAGGTTATGATGGAAAAGTGTGGAGTTGCGTGGGGATGTACGGAGATTTGGAAAAAAAAAGTTTAAAAGAAATCTGGTTTTCACAGGAAGCTATGCGGATAAGAAATATAGTCAAACAGTGTAATAAACATTGCCTCCAGGATTGTGTCTATTTGCCTTCAGATATTCTGGCAGACATAAGAAGGCTTTTTAAAAGAATAGTAGGTATAAAATAGAGGTACTTTAGTGTGTAAAAAAAGTGCTACTTGGGAAAGGATATTATATTTTTTGTCAAAGAAGATTAATTTCCCTTTGTATCCGCCCCGTAATATAACGCTTACTTTAAATTATATCTGTAACCAAAAGTGCATAATGTGCGATATAAAAAATTGTAAATTCGACAAAGAATATGAAATTACTTGCGAAGAGATAAAAAACATTATTGATGAAATGGCGGCATTGAAAATTCCCGATTTAGTCCTGACGGGGGGAGAGCCTTTTCTGTATAGCGGTATATTTGAGATTATTGCTTACGCTAAAGATAAAGGCCGTAAAGTTATAATGATTACAAATGGGTTTTATGAAAAGAATATTGTTGAGAAAATAGTTAATTCCGAAGTAGATCATTTACAGGTTTCGCTGGATGGCTCCACGGCTCAAATATATGAATGTATAAGAGGAGTAAAGGGGAGTTTTGACGTTGTTATAAATAATATCAAAAAATTTATTGCTAACGGCAAATCCGTAGGCGTAACAGCAACAATTACCCGTCAGAATTACAAGGATTTGGTTAATATTGCTCAGCTCTCACAAGGCTTAGGGTGCAGGAGATTGGCATTAAGGCCGGCACATGTAAGTAACGCCGATCCTCTCCGTAGAGATTTTAGTGAAAACTCTTTTTGGATTCCTCCTTCCGAGAAAGATTTTTTTGAAAAAATATGCGAAGATTTGGAAATCTTTAATAAAGCAACCAATTTTTTGGATTTTTGTCCGGGGGTAAAGCTCCTGCCGCAATATTTTAATGACGGCTATTCCTCGTCAAAAGGAAGCTGCTTTATCGGTTTTACGAGATTAATTATTTCTTATAATGAACAGAAAAGTTACGGGGTATGGATGTGCCGGGATATGATAGGCGATATAAGGAAAAAAACTTTGAGAGAAATATGGTATGGGCAAGAGGCAAGGAGGATGCGAAAAATAATTAAGAGATGTGAGAAGGTATGTCTATTCCCCGAAATGCATGAGCCGGAGTTAATAAATATAACTTCATTAGTTAAGAAAATTGCAAATGGTATATTAAGAAAAGTCACTTAACTTTATGTACGCAAACTTTTACCTTTTAATAAGCTATGAATAAGGATTCTAAAATAAAATTAAAACGACGTTTTATTGGTACTAAATATACCATTTCCAGAATGTTTAATTTTCCTTTCGTTAGCCCGTCCTTTATTCAGATTAATGTAACGGGCAGATGCAATCTTAAGTGTAAAATTTGCACAACCTATAAATTCCCTTCGCAAAAAAAACAGGAATTGACCGTAGATGAGATTAAAAATATAATTTTGCAGGCCGATAGAATGAGGATAAAAACAATAGTCTTTTCCGGCGGAGAGCCCTTTCTAAGGAATGATATTTTTGAAATAATTAAATTTGTCAACGAAAATACGCAAATGAAGGTAACCGTAACTACCAACGGGACGCTTATTGACAGGGACGTAGCTTCTAAGATAATTGATGCGAAAGTAAACAACTTGCAAATTTCTTTAGACGGAGCTTCGGATAAAACCCATGATTATATAAGAGGCCAAGGGTCCTTTAAAAAGACTTTAGAAGGCATAAAGATTCTAAATCAATTAAAAGATACAGAGTTAACAATAGGTTTATCTTTTACTGTCAACATATTTAATTATACGGAAATGCTTCTATTGCTAGACTTAGGCAGGGAACTTTCCATAAATCATATATTGTTTATTCCCTTTATAGAAGATAATACTTATACACATAAGAATCATTCAACTAACAATTTTTTATTTGATTCCAATAAGATAAATTCATTTAAATCGAGTATAAATAAAATTTCACATTATAGAGAAAAATATAAACGGCCTGTTATTTCAAACTTCGATAACTTAGCCTTATACGAAAAATATTTTGCCGGTAAATTGAGTAATCCTTATTGGCGATGTTTTGCCGGGTTTCACTGGATTCAGATAAATCCTCACGGAGATATGAGTATGTGCGGGTGGGAATATGGAAATATAAGAAGTGGAAAGTTAAAGAAAATATGGTATTCAAAAGAAGCCCGGAAAGCAAGAATGAAAATAAAAAGATGCAAACAGCTATGTCTGCAACCGTGTATGTCCAAGCCTTAAGGAATAGTCAATGAAAATATTATTAATTCAGTGTCCTGTTTATGACATAGAGATGCCGCCTTTGGGGCTGGCTTATCTGATAGCTGCTTTGAAAAGGAAAAATTTTTCAGTTGAAGTGCTGGATATCAACGTTGATTTTTTTCATGCCTATCAACAATATAAGAAATTTTGGAAACCCGAAAATTATGTATATTGCTTACCCACTAATTTTTTTCTACAAAAAAACGAATTAAATAAGATTGCCGATATTTATGCCGATAGGGTATTAAGGACTAAAGCAGATATCATCGGCTTTTCTGTCCAAACCACATCCAGCGCATTCAGTGTTCATTTGTCTTCTAAGATTAAAGAACTGGCTCCTGACAAAATAATAGTTTTTGGCGGGCCAGAGTGTAGTCGTGAAGAAGAGCCGGGCTATTTTCTTTCAAGGCCAGGCAAAGGAGATTATATAGTTTTAGGTGAAGGCGAAATTACTCTAGTAGAAATGATAGAGAAGATTTCTCAGGGTAAGTTTTCAGCAGAGTGTAAAGGTTTGGTAATGTACGACGGTAAAAGTAAAATTACTACTGTTGCAAGAGATTGTATAAGCAATTTAGATGACCTTCCTATTCCGGACTTCTCACTGTTTCCTCTAAATAAATATCTACACAGAAATTCTTTACCTCTTCTTACTAGTAGAGGTTGTATCAATAGGTGCACTTTCTGTGTAGATACCTGGTACCAAGAAAAATACAGGAATAGAAGTTGTAAAAAAATTGCAGAAGAGATTCTTTATCTATATAGAAATTATTCATTAAGAAGAATGAAATTTAATGACTTATTAATTAATGGGAACTTAAAACTTTTAGAGGAAATGTGTGATGCTTTGATAAGCACAGGTATTAATGATTTGTTCTGGAGCGGAAATATGGTAGTAAGAGCTGATATGCCTGGGGACTTATTCAGAAAAATGTATGATGCAGGGTGTAGAACTGTAACTTTTGGGGTAGAATCTACTTCAATCAAGGTTCTAAAGTTGATGAAAAAAATCTATACCTTCAAAGAAATAGAAAAAAATTTAAAACATGCTACAAGACATGGGATACAGACTTCTACTAATTGGATAGTAGGCTTTCCTGGAGAAACACGAGAAGATTTATTTGAAACTATGGAATTCATAGTAAAAAACAAAAAATATATAAATCAAGCTTCACCGGCAAACCGATTAGAAATTATTAAGGGGTCCAGTTTATACCGAAATTCTTCCGGGTTAAATATAGCGACTTATCCACAGGGAAAATGGCAATATGGCGATAACACCGAAATAGAAAGAATACATAGACAGAACATATTTAACAAATTTTTGCATAAAATAGGCATGTTAAATACCACGCAGAATACCGCCAAGGCTTATAGAAAAAAAGATGTAGGTTATTTTAAAGCAAGAAAAATTTTAAATTCTTTTAAAAAAGAACTGTTTCTTAATTAACATTTGGACAGGAGATAATTTTTTGAAAATTGCAATGGTAATGATGCCGGCATGGAATGTGGAAGCCCCGCCGATAGCTACCGCCTATTTAAGTAGCTACCTTAAACGGAAAAACTATGATGTTAACATCTTCGATTTTAATATTGAGCTGTATAAGAATACTCCTGCCGATAAAAGATATCTCTTTAACGGCAACCAATTCAATTGTTGGCTTCCAGAAGAGAATTTCGACAAAATAATACTGAAAAATTTAGATATTGTAAAATCTATACAGGTATGGGCAGATAAAGTCAATGATTGCGGAATAGATATTATATGTTTTTCAACTTATTATTCTAATTACCTTTCCAGTTTAATGCTGGCTGCCGAGATAAAGGAAATGGATAAGAAAAAAATTATAATCTTTGGCGGGCCGGAAGCTTCCCGGCATGAAAACGGTTATGAGTTTATAAAAAAAGACTGTGTGGATATTGTCGTTATTGGGGAAGGAGAACTTATCCTGGAAAATGCCATTAAAGCTATTCAGAACAAGAAGGATGTAAAGCATATAAAAGGAATCTTATATCAAGAAGATAAACTTTATGATAACTTAGGTGGAGAAATAGAGGAAATCGATAAAATACCGTTTCCTACTTTTGACGGTTTTAACTTGGACGATTATATCAGCGAGGTGTTGCCTATTCTTGCTAGTCGCGGTTGTATAAATTATTGCAAATTTTGCGGGGCAAAACCCCTTTGGAATAAGTACCGTTATAGAAAGCCGGAGAATGTCTTTGAAGAAATTTGCTATCTAAAGAGTCGGTATGGTATTAAGAAATTTGATATAGTTGATGCCTTAATCAATGGGAATATAAGAGAGCTGGATAAACTATGTGATTTGTTTATCCGAAGGAGAATTGGAGTCTATTGGGGGGGTAAGGCTATTATTCGGCCGGAAATGAATAAAGATTTTCTGGAAAAAATGTACGGCGCAGGATGTAGGTGGCTATCTTACGGTATTGAGAGTGGTTCGCAAAGAATTGTAAAAGCTATGGGTAAGAATTTTAATATAAAGTTGGCTCAGGAAGTGCTGAAAAATACCCATAAAGTTAAAATAAGCACAGCAACGTTTTTTATAATAGGATTTCCGGGAGAGACAAGGGTAGATTTTATCAGGACCTTATGGTTTATAATAAAAAACAGACGTTACTTCGGTTCTATTTCCAGTGGGCAGAAATGTGGAATTCCCGGGAATTCTATTCTGTATCGCCGTGCCCAAAAATATGGCATAGAATTCAAAGAGGATGGCTGGTATGCCCCAAATAATACACCTAAAGAGAGAGAATTCCGTCATAAAATATTTAAGATTGTAACCAGGCTTATTTCTTTACAGGTATTACAGACTTAAAGTCGGAGAGAACAAATATTGTTTAATTTTACTATGAAAAGTTTCTTCATAAGCAAAGATTTTTATAAAAGAAATCCGCTTTTACAAAATATTAGAACAATTCAATTTGAAGTTACTAACCATTGTAATCTCAACTGCAGTATATGCTGGAGAACCTTAAGGAAGGAATCTCCGCAACTTCGGAGTGTATCTTTTGAACAGTTTAAAATGGGTTTAGATAAAATACTTACTATGTTTAACATACAGGAGCTGAATTCCCAGGGCTTAGGAGAGCCATTCTTGTGTCCGGATATTTTAAAGATACTGCATTTTACTAAATTAAAAGGGCTGACTGTGTGGCTTGTGAGCAATGGAACATTAATCGATGATTTTATTGCAGAGGAACTCGTTGAGGCTGGTATAGATAAAATAAGGATATCTATAGATTCGGCAAACCCGCAATTATATGCAAGAATAAAATCGAATAGTACCTTGGATAAGGTAATGCAGAATATTCACCGATTAAATACATATAAATATAAACTTAAAAAAAATAGTCCTATTCTATCATTTAACACCGTAGTGTTAAAAAGCACGTTCCCCGGCCTCGAAGCTCTTATAAATTTGGCTAATAAAATAGGAGTAAAAGAGATAACCTTGATACCTTTAGTAGTGTTTTCCGGAGGGATGCCTACAATTGAAGAACAAGTAGATTTCTACAGTAAGGATTTTCAGCAAAGTTTTAAAAGATTAAAAGATAAGGCGCAAGAGCTGGCAGTAGAATTAAACTTAGGAATATCTTTAGAAACAAAAGAGACCAAATTCTGTCATTATGGGATGTATATGGATGTTAGAGGATTTGTGTACCCTTGTTGTAATATATCAAGTCTAAAATTCGGGAATATCTATAGGCAGCATATTAAACAAATTGCTTCAAATTATTTAAAATTTAGAAATTGGCTGGATAAAAAACAAATAATATGCAAAGAATGTAATAATATTCTTGAGTCTATATGATAAGAAGAAGCAGCAAAGAATGGGAACTTGAGAAATGAATATTAAGAGTTTAGCAAGCTTAGCTAAGTTAGGGCTGTTTAATATATCCTGTTCGCTGAATTTTCCTATACTTCAACCTGATGTCTTGCAGATTAGCATTACCAGCAGGTGCAATCTAGGCTGTAAAATGTGTTCGGTTAATAAATATACAACTTCTGAAGAAGAGGAAATGACTTTGGAAGAGGTGAAAAAGATAATCAATATTGCTAAAAAACACTTTAGGATAAAAGAACTTATTTTAACCGGAGGGGAGCCTTTACTTGTTGGAGAGAAGGCCGTTGAAGTATCAAAGTTTGCACATCAAAAAGACATTAAAGTTACCCTTACTACCAACGGGTATTTTCTCAAAGAGTACGCATATCGTTTAACAGAAGCAGGTGTTTCTCATTTTCATATCTCTGTTGATGGTTTGCGGGATACGCACAACTATTTGAGAGGTAATCCTGAATCATTTGATAGGGTTATAGAAAGCATAAAATTTTTAGCAGAGGTCAGGCAGAAATATAATTATAAATATTCCATAGGAATAGCTATGCTTGTGTTAAAAAAGAATATAAATGAGATTTATGATTTATATAACTGTTGCGATGAGTTGGGTGTAAATATATTTGATTTACTTGCATATCTTCCGGATAATACCGAGTTCTCTAATACTAACGCAACCTATTTGTGGCCCGACGCTGAAGACATAGAGAGATTTGTTAATATTTATAAAAAGATTGTTGCAACGAATGCCAATTGTACAAAACTTAATACTTATTTTAACGCCGAGCTTTTATGTAAATATTATAAAAGAATAATGCAATCTAAAGACTGGAGATGTTTTGCCGGTTTTAAGAACTTTTTTATCACTATGTCCGATCCAAAAAGACAGGGTAGGCTTGAGCCGTGTTTGTTTATGTGCAAGACCCATATTCCATTAAGAGACTATGATTATAACCTTAAAAAGATGTGGTATTCTTATCGGGCATATAAAGCGCGTATTGCAATAAGGCGCTGTAAAACTTATTGTTATCAGATGTGTTTTTCCCTTCCATCTTTTAGAAGACTGTTAAGGAATAAATAATCAGATGAATCAGAATTCTCTTAAGGAATTTAAAACAAATTTAGCTTATTATTTCTCAGAAGTCTTAGAATGCCCTTATGCGAAGCCATGCTGGGTTTATATAAGTTTAAGCCACAAATGTATATACAATTGCCAGATGTGCGGGGTAGTAAAGATATTAAATGGCTATGAACTGCCAACAGAAATAGCAAAGAGGGCCTTCGACCAGATTGCTGGCTGGAAACAGGACAGCGTAATAGTGCTAACAGGCGGAGAGCCCTTGTTAAGAGAGGACATATTTGAATTAATTGATTATGCAGCTAAAGCCGGCTTAAAAATAGAGGTTGTTTCTAACGGGGCATTAATAGATAGAAATTTGGCATATAAAATAATTTCCTCTGGCTTGCGAAACATTGCCATCTCCATAGACGGAGCAAAAGGATTGACGCACGATTTAATAAGGCAAAAAGGAAGCTTCCAGAAAGCTATAAGCGGCATAGACAATCTTGTAGAAGCAAAAAGAAAGATAGAAAATGGTCCGCAAATATCGGTTTGGACAACTATAATGAAAGAGAATTTAGGAGAATTATTTGGTATTATCTCTTTGGTCAGAGATTTAGGGGTGGAATGTCTGGTTTATCATCCGGTAATTGTCTCTCAAGACGATATGCAGAATACTTCTCCCGGCGCTCCTTTTTGGATAAGGGGAGAGGATTTAGAGGTATTAAAAGAACAAATAGATATAATTGTAGATTATCAAGCCAAATATGGGATGATAGCTTTCTTGCATGATCCCTATCTTTGGATTAAATATTTTGATGGCAGCCTGAGTAGAGAAAATTGGAAGTGCAATCCCTTTGTATTTATAAACATAGGCCCTGATGGTGAAGTAAGAAGCTGTGGCTCTGCTTTCGGAAATATCAAAGATATGAATTTGGATAAATGTTTGGATACAGAAGCGGCATTCAGGGCGAGAAGATTAATGAAGGTCTGCCAAAAGCCGTGCTTGCAGACTTGTTGGGCCCATCCCGAGTCCGATTCATTGTTAAGCGCTTTTGATAACTTTATTGAGAACTTAAAGAATGAGACACGTAGAGATAAACTTTTAAAAGAAGCATTAAAAATACTCGAGAGTTATGAAAACAGGCTAAGAGACTATAAAGATGCCTAAGTTAAAAGAAGTCATTATATCATTAACTAATCGTTGTAACTTAAGATGTAAAATGTGTGATATCCCATCTAAAGAGATGGAAGAGTTGAACACTGTTCGCTGGAAAGAAATCATAAAGGACATATCTTTACTTGGCGCGCAGACTATAGTGCTTAGCGGGGGAGAGCCTTTATTAAGAGAAGATATATTTCAATTAATCGCTTTTGCGAAAAGCAATCGACTTAATGTCTGTCTTACCTCTAACGGATGCTTGATAAATAAAGAAATTGCGCGCAGACTTTCTAAATCAGGGGTGGATGTGGTTAACATCTCTATTGAGGGAACTGAGGAAGTCCATGATAGCTTGCGGGGTGAGGGGACGTTTAATAAAGCAGTCCTTGCTCTGGAAAATTTAAGAAAATACAAAATCGAATCTACCGTAGCCGCGATGGTATCGCGGCATAATTATAAAGAGCTGCCTTATATTGTAGAATTGGCAAGGAATTACAGGGCTACTACTGTAAGATTCCAGCCCTTTAGTAGAATTTTTGTTAATGATCCATTAAGAGAAAAAGACTTCTTTATAGACAGGAAAGATAAAAAGAAATTGCGGGAAATATTTGAGGGAATAATTATCCTTAGCGCTAAATACGGTATTTCCACTAATCCCGAAAGCTATTTGAGGATGGTCCCTTCTTATTTAAGCGGAGAAACGATAGTCTCTAAGAAGGACTGCAGCGCGCTTTGGACATCTTGTCCCATAAATGCAAAAGGCGATGTTTTTTCTTGCTGGGTTATTGCAAATGGGAATAGGCAGATAGGGAGTCTGAAAGAAATCAGCTTTTTTGAATTATGGAATTCAAAAAGACATAATTATATAAGAGAATCAATCGTTAAAGAGGGTTGTCCCGGGTGCATGATGAGCTGTTATGATGAGC
Source organism: Patescibacteria group bacterium (assembly GCA_020148045.1). Lineage (NCBI taxonomy): Bacteria > Patescibacteria group bacterium. The sequence goes on along the minus strand of JAHCRG010000007.1, from coordinate 52,604 downwards.
TGTTTGGACAGGACGGGCGAAAAAAATGCCTGCTTAATAAGGCCAAAAAGATAAAGAGCATCTCTTGCAAAAGACTAATAAATAAATTTATTCAATTCTTAAGGAGTGAACTTGCTCAGATGAAATTAAGATATAGGTTTTATAGGTCTTACAGGGGCTCCCTGAAAAACATCTTTAATAGGGTATCTAAAAATCCTCAAAAAAGAATTAAGGCCATAACTCTGGACAATAGAGATAAAGTTGAGAAGGCGCTTGAAGAGATCGGTCTATTAAAGGAAAGGCTTAGGAGAGAAATAAATAAGGAAAGATGAAACTTAGTCTTTATATCCCTTGTTTTAATGCCGAGGCATATGTAGAAGAAGCGCTTAAAGGAGTGTTTAAGCAAGGCCTTGCCCCCGATGAAGTTATAGTTATAGATGATGCTTCGACGGATAGAACTGTTGATATTGTTTCTCGCTACCCGGTGAGGCTTATCAGACATACAAATAATGCAGGATTAGCAAGTTCCAGAAATACAGCGATAAAAAATACAAATGCGGAATTTATTGCTGCTTTGGATGCGGACTGCATCCCTAAACCTGACTGGCTTGAAAGCCTGATGAAGCGCTTTGATTCACCTAAGATAGCAGGAGTAGGAGGGAGGCTCCTGGAAGCGCATTCTTCTTCGGTATTTGATCTCTGGCGGCGTGTGCATATGAAGCAGTATTGGATTGACGAGCAAACAGCGCCTCCTTTCCTATTTGGTTCAAATGCAGTATTTCGCAGGCAGGCTTTAGTAAAGGCGGGCCTTTATAATGAACACCTCAGGAATAATTACGAGGATGTAGATATATGCAAGCAACTTAAGCAAGAAGAATATACACTTATCTATGAACCTAAAGCAATAGCCCACCATTTAAAACGGGATAATATCTGTTCAGTCCTAAATACTTTTTGGAGCTGGAATGCGGCTTATTACCGGGACAGGAAATATTATTCTAATCAAAACAATTTTTCTTGCAAACTGAAGGATAATATTGGTTTGGCAAATCGGTATATAGGAGAAGACATCGCTTCTGATAAACACGAATTAATTTATTTGGACTTTTTATTAGCCTTGCACCATTCCCTGAAAGATTTTGAGTATTTTACTTCTCAAGCCAAGCAGGAATATTTAAGCAATCCTATTTTGTCCTTTTGGCTCTCTTTGCTGGATTTAACTTTATTTTACCATCTCGATTTTGCCAAAAAGAATTTATCCACATTAATGCCGAAGATAAATTCCTTTTTACAAAACTTTTTTGCTTTAAATCTAGTTTTGGGTAGATTCATTCAGGAGAGATTTAACAGTAAACATTTTCAGGAGATATTATATAAACATCTATTACTTTCTATTTATGAAATAAGCGACTATTATTTATTAAATAAGCTACTAAATCTAATCGACCTGCACCCGAATTGGCATCAATTTTGCAAAAAGGAACACTCCAACCTCAATACTTTATTTTTGGGAGAATTATCTTCTAACTTCCAGAAGTGGTTAGACGGGCTAATGTTCGCTTTCCCGAAAATAGTTAAGATGATTGAAGTTTCTGCAGAAAGAACAGATTATGATAATTCTATTTTTAGAAAGGAGATGTCTAAAAAATGAAGATAAATAAGATGCCTATAACGATGGCTTTATTGGTTTTTTCCTGGTTAATTGCAATTTCTGCAATTTCCATAAGCGGCTATTTAATCATTTTCAAATTTGGTGAAGTCCGTTCATTAATAGGCGGCCTTTCAATACTGTTGGGCGGCCTGCTTTTAGCTGCAGTAATTAGAATGCTTGGCGATATTGGGCAAATGCTTTTTGATTTAAAAGATTTTCTCTTGATTGATTTCCAAAAAGACCTAAAGACACAACTGCAGTCCATTTCTAACAACTGCGAACAAATAAATTGCGATTTAAAGGATATAAACCAACATATTTATCAAATAAAGGCCTTTTTTGAACAAATCGAAAGGCGTTTAGACCTTAAGAAATGATGCGTATAGCGTTATTGAATCTTCCATGGAGACAGAACCGGCGTTTAGGCGTAAGGGCTGGTTCACGATGGCCATTTACTTCTCTACCGGAGAAAGACGGCCTAATCCATTATATTCCTTTTCCTTTTTTTCTTGCCTATGCTGCCTCGCTCCTGAAAAAAGAAGGCCGAAAGGTTAAATTAATCGATGCCATTGCCGAGGGTCTTGGTGAAGAATGCCTGATTGAAAAGTTAAATTCTTTTAAACCAGAACTTATCGTTGTGGAGAGTTCTACCCCTTCATTTAAGAACGATTTAAGGACTATTCATAGAATCTATAACGCTTTACCCAACTGCCGCATAGCAATATGCGGCCCTCATGCAAGCGTATTCTCTAAGGAAAGTCTCGAAGAATACGACGTTATCGATTATATACTAGTCGGAGAATACGAGTATACTCTATTAGATTTGGTTAATTGTTTAGAAAACAGTTTGGATTTAGAATCGATATTAGGTTTAGCCTATCGCAGGGGTGAGGAAGTTAGGATTAATAACGAAAGGCCCTCTATTGACAACCTGGACAGCTTGCCTTGGCCGGAAAGGGAGGATGTCCCGATCTATAAATATAATGATGGTTTTGCAAGCCTGCCTTCTCCTAATGTGCAGATGTGGACAACTCGGGGATGCCCGTTTCATTGCAGCTATTGCCTTTGGCCGCAAACAATGTATAGAGAGCATAAACACCGCAAAAGAAGCCCTTTAGCTGTCGTAGAAGAGATGGAATGTTTGATTAGGCGATTTAATTTTAAGGCAGTCTATTTTGACGATGATGTATTTAACATTGACAGAGAGCATGTTTTAGCTATTTGTAATGAAATAATAAAGAAAAAGATTGAAATCCCTTGGGCAGCTATGGCAAGGGCTGACCTTATGGATGAGACCCTTTTGGAGTCTATGTCTTGTGCTGGGTTATGCGCTATTAAATATGGCATTGAGTCGGCAGACCAGAATATAGTGAATCTTTGTAAAAAAAATATGGATTTAGATAAAGCGTATCAGGCAATCAGACTCACTAAAAAGTTGGGTATAAAGGTGCATCTAACTTTTTGTCTGGGACTTCAGGGAGAATCAAAACAAACCATCCAGCAGACGGTTAAATTTATTCAAGATTCCCAGCCGGATTCATTGCAGTTTTCTTTTGCCACTCCATTCCCTGGAACCGAATATTTCGAATATATCAGGAATAAAGGAAGGCTGCTTTCGGAACATTGGCCAGACTATGATGCTAATTATAAGTGTGTTGTAAAGACGCAAGAGTTGAGCAATAGAGATTTAGAAAGGATAAGACTTGCTCTCAATAATAATTTTAACCTTCAATAGCATAAAATATATCAAACCCTGCTTAGATTCTCTACTTTACCAGGATTACAAAGATTTTGAGGCTATTATTGTAGATAATAGCTCAAAAGACGGTACCGTTGCTTTAGTTAAAAGAGACTATCCTGAAGTTAACTTAATCGAAAATCCAAGAAATTTTGGCGCCTGCGGGGCAAGAAATCAAGCTATTGAAGCCTCCTCAGGCGAATGGATTTTAATCTTAGATTGTGATGTAATTTTAGAAAAAGATTTTTTCTCTAAAGTCCTTAAAGCAATCGGGGATCTCTCTCCTGAAATAGGTATACTGCAGCCAAAAATATTAAATTCTGATAGAAAAACAATTTACTCTTATGGAATATATCTTTCTTGGTTGAGAAGATTCTACGATATTGGGAAGGGAAAAAAGAATTGTGGACGATTTGACAAATCTAAATATATTTTTGGTGCCTGCACAGCTTGCGCACTTTATAAAAAGCAGATGCTCCAAGATATAAAAGAAGATACAGGCTACTTTGATGAAAGGTTTTTCTTTTTAGTTGAAGATGTGGATTTAGCCTGGCGTGCGCAAAGAAAAGGCTGGAAAGCCCTATTTTGCCCGGAGGCTATTTGCTATCATTATGGCAATAGCTCAGGTACATCCAAAAAGGTAAGACAGTATCTTTGCTTTCGCAACCGCTATTATTCCATAATAAAAAATGAAGGTCTTAAGAATTATTCGAAAAGAGTATTTCCTTTATTATTTTATGACTTACCTCGATTACTTTATCTAGTTCTTACTAATAGAGGTACGATAAAAGCCTTAAAATAAATGGTTTCTATTATCATCCCCGCATATAATGAAAAGAACAGCATAAAGAAAGTTATAAATGAAACAGCAGAATTACCCATTGACAAGGAAATTATAGTAATCGATGATGGCTCTGTTGATGGCACCGATGAGATAATAAAAAATAAAAAGGTTCCCTCTTTTGTTAAAAAGATTTATTTTAAGAAAAATAAAGGCAAAGGAGCTGCTATTAGAGCAGCTATTTCTCATGCGAGAGGAGAATATCTCGTTATTCAAGATGCTGATTTGGAGGTCGCGCCTAAAGAAATATTAAGAGTTCTAAAGACGGCAGAAGAAGAACAAGCAGAAGTAGTTTATGGTTCACGGTTCTTATACAAAAGGAATAAATTCCCAATATTGATGCTGGCGGGGAACAAATTGGTTACATGGTTTACAAATATATTATTTCTTTCCAAGCTAACGGATGTGGAGACGCCAACTAAACTATTTAGGAGGGAAATTATTAGCGATATAGGCTTTGATTCGCAAGGATTTGAGTTTGAGGTTGAGATAACCGCTAAATTACTGAAGAGAGGGTGTCGGATTAAAGAGATACCTGTTATCTATCAACCACGAAGCAGGAAAGAAGGAAAGAAGATTCGTTGGTTCGACGGTTTTATAGCCATATTTACCCTATTAAAGTATAGGATTCTAAAATGAGGGAAAGGAGGCGTGGCTGTGGTTCGATTACTAAACAGGCGCAAAAGCACACGTAAGTATCGTGCAGCTTTCTGTCGTTGTGGTCGGGTGCTTTGGTAAGGTTTTCTTTCACGGGGGGAATGCCTACCGGCACTCCCCCCGTGAAACATCTTCTTTATGGTATAGGAAAGTATAAAAACATCAGATACCACTGCGAAAATCGTATTAGAGTTATCGCGAACCGCAGGTGCTGTTGACGCAGCGATTTTCTTGATTAAAAAGGACAAATAAAATGCAAGTTTACCAATTTAAAATGTGGGGTAAAAGCTTTGCTGTAGATATCGGGAGCGGTAATTTTTTTGAAGTAGATAAGATTGCTGCAGAAGCTATTACTCTATTGCATCGCTATCCTGAAAGAGAAGTAATGCATCGACTCAGCGGGAAATATGAATATGAATCTGTCGCTGTGGCTATCAGGAATTTATCCAAATTAAAGAAAAAAAGAATCCTTTTTTCACCAGTGCAGGTAAAGAATGATAGAGATATTGAAAGGAAGATAACCGATGTTACATTAAATATTGTAAATAACTGTAATCTACGTTGCCGCTATTGTTGGAATCAAAGTGGTGCCTATGGCGGTTTTTTCACAGGCAAACAAAAAATGGAGGAAAAAGTTGCATTTAAAGCAGTAAATCTATTAATCAAGGAGTCAAAAGGTGCTAAAGATTTAGTAGTAGATTTTTATGGAGGCGAACCTCTTTTAAATTTCAACCTTATTAGAGAAACTGTTGAATATTGTAGAAAGATTCAGAAGAAAAAGAAGATTAACTTCCGTTTCTTGCTTGCTACTAATGGAACGCTGCTTACTGAAGAAAGGGCTAAATTTTTAATTGAAAATGGGGTGGATATTGCTGTGAGTCTTGATGGTTCAAAGAAGATTCAGGATGTTCAGCGCCCTTTTCCTGATGGCAGAGGTTCTTTTGAGGTAATAATAGATAATATAAATTCTCTTAAAGGGAAGTATAGAAGGCGCATAGTGGGAAGGGCAACGTTCACTCCTTATTATACCAAAATTATAAGTACATTTAAATTTTTACGCGGTTTAGGATTTGAGCGTATAGAGGTTTGTGAAAGTGAGAAAGCCGGTTATGGATTAGAATCAAATAATCAGTTTTTCTTTTCTGGTCCGGATGGACTACGGAAGCTTAAATCCCTTTACTACAATTTAGCTATTTTTTACACCCAAGAGATTATTAAAGGAAGCTTGGCTTATGAGAATACCTATTTTAATCGTTTCTTTAAACAGCTAAGCCGCTTATATCATATTCAGTCAGTTGTAGGAACTTGTTCTGCGGGTTTCAGTCTTATTGCAGTTGATATGGATGGAAGTTTATATCCTTGCACTGCCTTTATAGGAATTCCAGAGTGTAGAATAGGAACAGTAAATAATGGGATAAATGAGAAAAAACTAAAAAACTTTACAGCTATCAAAATTTCTTCAAGTGATGCCTGCAACAAATGTTGGGCAAGAAGGATTTGTAGGGGTTGCGGTTCTTGTTACAACTTAAATTATTTCGCAAATAAAAATTTAAGAGAACCAAATCCTTATTATTGCGAATTATTTCGTTATAAGACAAAACTTATGATAGCAATGATTTCTGAGATGTCTAAAAAAGATCCTCAACTTTTAGATAAGGTGCTTATTCCAGAATACTATGCCACACGAGGGAAAAGAAAAGGAGAAAAATATGCAAAAAATACTCTTAGTAAGGCCTCCGAGGTATCTCTGGCCTTTTATAAATGAATCCGATAATTTCCTTTTACCCCTGGGGTTACCCTGTATTGCCGCAGCCATAAGAGCAAAATTGCCTGAGGTAGAAGTAAAGATTATTGATTGCCCGCCGTTGAAAATAGGGTGGGAAAACTTAAAGAAAATATTGCAAAAAGAGAAACCAGATATAGTAGGAGCTGGGGAAGAAGCACTTTACCATCATGAGGCAGTAAGGTTATTTAAGTTGGCCAAAGACGTAAACCCGGAAGCAATTACAGTTGCCGGCGGCCACTTCTTTTCCTGGATGGTCGATTATAGTTTAACTAACTTTCCAATTGATATCATTGCAAGGTTTGAAGGAGAGCAGACAATAGTAGAATTAATCGATGCGCTCAGGAATAAAGCAGACTTATCTGAAATAAAAGGAATAGCTTATAAAAGTAACGGACAGATAATTAGAACTCCTTTACGAGCTTTAATTGAAGACTTAGACACATTGCCTTTACCGGCTTATGACCTTATGCCAATGGGGGAGTATTCTCCATTCGGCTATCTTTGGCCGCAAAGCGCTACTCTGGAACATTCTCGGGGATGTATAGATAGATGTAATTTTTGTTCTCTCTGGACATTCTGGGGCAGGCAAGTCAAAGTAGATATAGAAAAAGGAAATTTGGAAGTAAATCCGAAATATAGAAGTAAGAGTGTGGATAGGATGTTGGAGGAAATAGATATTGTTTATCAGAAATATAATAGGCGATATATAATCTGGGCTGATCCTACCTTTAATGTGGACCCCGAGTGGTCGGACGAATTTTGCGAAAGACTCCTGAAGAGAAATTATAAAGATCTATATTGGTGGGCATTTTTACGCGCCGACTTTGTTTTAAGAGACGAACGCGCGGGAATTTTAGAAAAGATGGTCAAAGCAGGATTGGTTCATCCTTTAATCGGGGTAGAAAGGGACTGCAGTGAAGACCTTAGAAAAATCAAGAAATCTGTTTATACTCGCGAATTAGTAAAAGAGGTTTTCTTAATCTTTAAAAAGAAATATCCCCAGGTCTTTAGACAAGGGACTTTCGTTACTTGTTTACCTTTTGATACCAAAGAATCTATGTTGAATTTAGTAAAGTATGCCGTGGAGATAGATATTGATTACCCTGCCTTCCATCCTGTTGCCCCTGTTCCAGGTACTTACCTTCATCAAGAAGCCAAACAAAAGAATCTCTTGGAAGAAAAGGATTTCACAAAGTATGATTGGTCTACTCCCGTAATGCGTTCTTCCACCGGTTTATCCGGAGAGGATTTCGCTAATTTGAATATGGAACTTAATAAGAGATATGTCTTGTATCGTCCTCATTGGCTAGTCAGGGGCCTTTTTTCTCGCTACAAACACAAACGGGGGCTTTATTGGTGGTTTTTTAGAAATACTATAAAGATGATGCTTTTAGAGATTAGAGATATTATCTTAAGAAGAAAGAAATATAAGGGAATTACGGGTTTTATGCGTTTAAAAAGACCAAAATGGTATGATAATTGATTAAAATTATGAAAATTGCCTTTATTTTTCCTCCTTTTGACCACAAGAGGTTTGAAGAAGATATAGATGTTGTAAGCCGGGAGTTTACACAGCCTCCGCCTTTGGGTTTAGCGTATGCTGCTGCTATTGCTCAAAGAGCAGGGCACGAAGTAATAATAATCGACGCTAATTGCCGCCCCCGATTGTCAAAACAAAAAGTTTTACAGCAGATTAATAGTTTTAAACCGGATATGCTGGGTTTTATGCTTACGGTATATATGTTTCGCCAGACATTGGGATGGATAAAGTCCTTAAAAGAGACTACAAATTTACCAATGATAGTAGGAAATATTTTATTGGAGCTTTACCCTAAAGAGGTAATGTCGCATAAAGAAATAGATTATGGCATTATTGGTTCAGCCCAAAAGTCCTTACCACATTTATTAGACGCTTTAAAGCATAAAGCAGATATTAGTGAGATTAAAGGGGTTTGTTATAAGCGTGAGGGAGAGGTTTTTATTAACTCTCCCGACACATTAAAAGAAGATTTTGATACCTTACCTTTTCCCGCCAGGCAGCTATTGCCTAATCATAAGTATTACACAGTTATGTCTAAAAGAAAAAACTTCACGATAATGATTACTTCTAAAGGTTGTCCAAGCAAGTGTGGATTCTGTCATGTGAAAAACATACCTTATTCTGCCAGAAAGGCAGAGGGCGTTGTTGATGAAATTGAGCAGTGTTTTAGAAAATTCAATATACGCGAGATAGAATTTTTCGACCCCATTTTTACCTTTGATAAAAGGCGAGTAATTGAGATCTGTAAAGCTATAAGAAAAAAAAGAATTGGTCTGTCTTGGGCTTGTAGAGCAAGAGCCGATCAAATAGATGAAGAATTATTGAATGAGATGAAAAGCGCAGGTTGCAGTAGAATCTATTATGGAATAGAATGTGGGAATCAAAATATTTTGGATAATGTAAGCAAGGGCATAACCTTAGAGTACATTAGGAAGATTGCTAACCTGACTAAACAAAAAGGCATATTAACTCTCGGTTTTTTCCTTATAGGCGCGCCGGGCGATACTATAGAGACCATAAAAGATACTATTAATTTCGCCTCGAAATTGAATTTGGACTATGCACAATTTCACAAAACTGTGGCTAAGCCAACAACAATTTTGTATGATGAGGTAAAAAGAATTACAAATAGAGACTACTGGAGAGAGCATATTCTGGGAATAGCGGGCGAAGAGCGTCTTCCGACACCCTGGACAGATGTTTCTGAGAAGGAAATCGAACATTATACAATTAAAGCGTATCGTAAATTTTATTTCAGGCCTTCCCGTTTAGCAAAAATTATTTTTGGCATAAAATCCTTCGATGAATGTAAGAGATATTTCAGGTCTGCTATTGGGCTGTGGACAGTGAAAAGCGATATAAAATTAGATTGAGAAGTTAATATGAAACTAATGTTCGTTTATGGCGCTTTTGAGAACTTAGGCATTGAATATTTATCAGCAGTTTTAAAATCGCATGGCCATTTTACCCGTTTAGCATTCGATCCTAAATTGTTTAACGATCCGTTTATTAGCATTAAATATTTAGATAAAGTCTTTAATTATGAGAAATTTCTCATAAAGCAAATCATAGACTATTGCCCCGATATCGTGGCGTTCTCTGTAGTTAGTTCTGAATATATTTGGGCGTTAAGATTAGCTCAACAGCTAAAGGAACATCTTCCCCCCGCGCACATTACTTTTGGCGGTATTCATCCTACATCTGTGCCTGAGAAGGTGTTGAAAAACAGTTGCGTAGACTCCGTAATTATTGGGGAGGGAGAATACCCGCTTCTGGACCTGGCAAATAGCTTTCGAAAGAAAAAGGTAGATTATTCAATTAGAAATATCTGGTTTAGACATGATGGCGAAATCATCAGGAATCCCCTAAGGCCTTATATTGATGACCTGGATACACTGCCTTTCCCCGATAAAGAATTATACTATGAGGTAATCCCTCGATACAGGAATGGTTATACAGCGATAACGCGCCGGGGTTGCGTAAATAGCTGTTCCTATTGCCACAATAGCGTATGGCAGAAGCTTTATCCCGGCCAGAAGAAAATACGCTTCAGAAGCGTGCAAAATGTTATTCAAGAGTTAAAAGAGGCAAAAAAAAGATATAATTTTAAACGCCTGCGGATAAACGATGACCTCTTTACATGCAATGAGCAGTGGTTGAAAGAATTTTCTAATCAATATAAAAAATATATAGACATACCGTCATATTGTTTTGGTTCGCCAGGCACCATCAATGAAAATGTAATGAAATATTTGAAAAATATCAAATGTTACCAATTATGCCTGGGGGTCCAGAGCACAAGCCAGGTTTTAAGAAAGAAGATTCTCAACAGAGAAGAAGACAACAATCAGGTAAGAGAAGTGATACATCTGTGCAGAAAATTCAAAATTCGCTGCGTGGTAGATAATATCATCGGCTTACCTCAGGAGACCGAGAATGATTTGGTAGAAATGGCAAAATTCTATAATGAGAATAGGCCAAATAGGATTTGTGTTTTTTGGTTAATATATTTTCCCGGCACCCCAATTATTAAAGCAGGAATTAGAGAAAGAGCTTTAACCAATGAACTTATTGATGTTTTGGAAGAGAACCCATGCAAGGCAGCTAACACGCTGCAGAACAAAGTTCACCCGAAAAATAAAATTAGATTTCATTGGTTGTTGCTTATTTTACATTTTTTGCCCCCGGGAATATACAATTGGTTTATTGAGAAAAGGCTGTATCTATTCTTGCCTTTATTTAGTCCGTCAATCATCGAGGCCCCGTTTACCATGCTGGCAAAGGACCGGCTGGATATTTCCCGGAGAAGATATTATATTCGTTATTCCTATTTTACAATGAAGAAAATAGCAAAAGGGCTTAAAAATCCTATATTTAATACTGAAAAATGGATTTCAGGTCAAAATGTAAAAGCGCATTAGGGCTTTTGAGTGCGCGATTATTCAATAAAAGGCTTCCTTTGGCGGTGAGTTGGTATCTGACATACCGATGCAACTATAATTGTAAATATTGCGGTATTCCTGCGTTTGATTCAGGGGGCGAGTTAAAAACGAGCGAAGTTTTATCAATTATTGATGATTTAAAAGGAATGGGGACTGCGATAATCAGTTTCTGCGGCGGAGAACCATTGTTGAGGAGTGACCTCGGTCAAATAATCAATTATTGTCGGCGTAAAAATGTACAAACTCAAGTTATTTCCAATGGAGCCCTGGTCCCGGAACGCATAGAATCTTTAAAGAATATATATATGCTAAAGCTGAGCTTTGATGGTCCAGAATTCATTCAGGATGAATTAAGAGGACCAGGAGCATATAAGAGGACTTTACAAGCAGCTTCTATAGCCAAGAAACACAAAATTAAAGTAGCTTTTAACACTACATTGAATAGATTAAATTTACCGTATATTGAATTTATAATAAATAAAAGCAAGGAACTTAAAATTCCCGTGAGGTTTTCTCCTTTAAAATATATCCACTCTGGCAAAAAAGATATAAAATGGTTAACTCCTCCCACCGGTCTATATAGAGAAAAGATTGCGTATATTATACGGGAGGCTAAAAGAAATAAATACGTGCTTAATTCCCTGCCCGCTTTAAGTTATCTCAGATTTTACCCCGAGGGGAAAAAACTTAACAGTTGCATCGGCGGCAGGATTTTTTGCCATATTAAACCAAATGGAGATATGCACCCCTGTGAAGGCCTGAGAGTTGCAGGCACAGCAAATTGTGTAAACGCCGGCGTAAAAAAAGCCTTTAGCGCTTTACCGTTACATTCCTGCCCATATTGCTGGTGCACAGGGACTTTAGAGCTTAATATGGTTTATTTGTTTAAAATACCTTCTTTAATCAAAGTTATCAAAGGGACATTCGAGTAAAAAATGAAAATATTGCTATTAGCATGCGACTTTGAGGAGTTTAGCCTGCCTTTTGATTTCGGAGCAGCGATATCGGAAGAATTAATGCTCGAGACAGCTTTTGCGGGAATACAGAGATTGCTTAAAGTTGTTAGAGACCATTCAATTAAAATTACCTTTTTTGTTACTGAGAAGATATCAGAGACGTATCCCGACCTATTAAGGCAATTAATCGCTGATGGGCATGAAGTGGGCCTTCATGCTAACATAGATTATAAAAAAAATGGCAATGCCCAGGAGACCATTGCCGAGATTAAATATATCAAAGAAAAAATAGAAAAGAATATAAGGACGAAGATTTACGGTTTCAAAAATCACAAATTAGTTGTTTTGCCTTTTGATATTGTTAGAAAGTCTGGATTTGATTATGACAACAGTTGCCATCCTACATATGTCCCCGGTCGCTATTGTAATTTTTTGAAATCTAGGAGAATGAAGTCAAAGAGCGGATTAGTAAATATTCCTATCTCGGTTACTCCAATTATCAGGTTGCCTTTCTCTTGGATTTGGTTTCGATGGTTTGGCCTGAATTATGCTAAATTTTGCACATCTTGGGCGCTCTTTACTCATGACTATATCAACATTTATTTTCATTCTTGGGACTTTGCTAATATTGACCGGAAAATGCCTTTTAAGTTGCCTTATGTGATAACACGCAATACGGGAAATAAGACTTTAGGCTTGCTGGATAACTTTCTGGCATGGTGCAAAAGAAAGGACCTCAGGGCAGAGACAATCCATAATTATTTATCCCGAAAGGTGTAAAATAAATACATTACAGAGCGCGCGCATGAGCTCCAACAAACATTATAATTTAAGCTTTATTATAATTTGCGTCTTTAGCCTAATTTTTGCAATCGCCTTCGCTTTTATAAATATTTTAAAATTTAAAATATTTTCTCCTACTTTATTTGGATGGCAGTTCATACATATTTATCCAAAATTATCTGAAGGTATCAGTATTTTTAATGTATATGTTTGCCCCGAATATGCTGTATTGTTTTTTTTGTTCACTCCTATTAATTACCTAATCGCATTTATCTATAAATTTATTCTCAGAGCCGAAGCACTATATATTTTTCAAAGTATTATAATGGCAAGCGCGGCTCTGCCTATATATTTTCTCGCAAGAAAGCGCTTGTATAGTGCCTATTTAGCCGGCGCCTTTTCTATCGCATATCTTTTGCATCCTATTGTAACCACAGGCGCAATGTTAGGCTATATTCCTCTTTCGCTGGGGCTGCCTTTCCTTTTGTTTGCTTTTTATTATTTGGAAAAAGAGAATTTCGGGAAATTCATTTTTTTTATAATTTTAGCTAATATGTCAAAGGTCGATACAGTGGTAATGACTCTTATTTTGGGGTTAATCCTATCCTTTTCTAAAGCAAAAAGCAAATATGGAAAAACAGTTGTAAAAATCAGCTCTATTTGGCTAATAGTTACAACGGGCCTTTGCTTTATTTATCTTAAATTAACAGCTCAGTCTTTCCCCGCGCCAATGTTGCATTTTGACCGATACGGCAGTAGTCTGATAGAGGCTTTGCGATACGCTTTAAATAACCCATCGTTGTTTATAAAAAATCTCTTCAACCTAGACAATATGTTCCTTTATGCTTTTTATCCTTTGCCTAATATCTTTGTATTTTTGTCCCCTTTGCATCTTCTGCCTATCATACCAGAAATAGGGTTTATATTGCTCAGAAATCAGCATTCCTCGGGACATTTTTTAATCTTAGCCTTTATCTTTGCCGGCGCTGTATATGGAACAGAGAAGGCCATTAATAAGTTCTTTGTTAAATATAAAGGCATAAAAAAGGAATTATTACATAAGATATTAGCTGTACTGATCTTAATAGTTGCATTTCTGCAGCACTATTATGTAAAGCCGAAAGGCGTATTTGGGGATAAGTTGGGGCCTATGCCATTTAGCAAAAATTTTCATTTTGGATATTACAGGCCCACAAGACATAGCGAAATCGGACATAAATTATTAAAGAAGATTCCTTCCGGAGCATCTTGCATAACTTTACAATCCTTAGCGCCGCACCTTGGACGATGTAAATTCTTGGGTGTGTTATCCCGAGAAGTCCTTATCAGGAAATATAAATGGGATTATATATTTGTAGATTTGCTAAAAGACGACCTTTATCACATCGATAGGAAAGAACTTCTCTTGCAATTAAAATACTTTTTGGCGGAAGATAACTACGGAGTAGTGCATATGGAGGACGGCTGGCTGCTGGCGAGAAAAGGATACAATAAAAATAAAAATGCAGAAGCATTAATTTATATTATGCGACTTCTGTTAGAATAAAACAAAAATGAAGATATCCGCCCCCACAAACTTTGACTTTAGGATTCTCGAAAAGCTGAAAGGCACAGTCCACGATACTTATGGTAGTTTACAGAATGATGCCGGCGGAACTGTTTTGCCTTCGTACGCTTTGCCTAAAGTTGATACGGGAAGATTTAAAGAATATGTAGAATACTCTCATGAATTAGGCATCAAATTTAACTATGTCCTAAATCATCCCAATATAACTATTACCAAACAGAGGATTGCTCTTTTAGATAGACTCAGCAAAATCAATGTGGATATGGTAACTGCCTCCAATTACAGCTTTATTTCATTCGTTAAGAAGGAATATCCTTTCAAAATCTGCAGTTCCATTGCCTGCAAAATCGATTCTCTTAAGGAGGCAATGCTATTTAAAGAACTCGACTGTGACGTCATTTGCTTAGATTATACTAAAAATAGCGATTTGGAGTTTATCAGGCTGGTCAAGCAAAAGACAGCTTTACAGATAAAGCTTTTGGCAAATAACATCTGCCTTCCCAATTGCCCTTATTGGAGAGAGCACTTAGAGAGCGCAGGGCACTTTCAAAAAGGGATATTCAAGTGCTTAAAGCTAAAATTAAACAATCCCTCATTATTTAGAGAGACGGGGTTTATTTACCCAAATGATGTGAAAAAATATGAGGGGATAGGGGTTGATTTCCTTAAACTGGGGGGAAGAACCAAGCCTGCCAACTGGATTATTAATTGTGCGATGGCATATTCCCAAAAAAGCTATAACGGCAATTGTTTTAGGTTAGTAAACACTTCGGTTGCGGAAAGTAGATATTCTTCGATTATTAGCATTCTCTTAAAATTTTTTCCCACGCTTTTTATTAGGACCGGCCTCAAATGCTTATATTTCTGCAATCGCAAAGAGCTCTATGGCGTACTTTCAAAGGAAAGGCATATTAAGTCCCTGTTAAAGATATATTTAACAAAGGATACCTTTTATATGGACAGCGTAGAGGTCTCGGTTGATCAGACCAAAAAAGAATGCTTATTGAAAGAGATTAATAAACTCTTCGAAACAGTTTGAAATTTTAAGGGCCTGTGCAAATGCAAAGAGATACGGATGTCTTGCTTATAAATCCTAATTCTAAATTAATAAATAACAGTTGGGGCTACCGCAGATTCTGCACTCCTATCGCTCCGCTTGGACTATGCTATATTGCCGCCGTGCTCCGTAACAATGGCCTAAAGGTCTCTGTTATCGACCAGTATGCAAGAAAGATGCCTGACAGCGAACTTATCGATTCTATCAAAAAGCAAAAGCCGTTTATTATAGGTTTCTCTGCGCTTACGCCGGTTATGCCCGATATTAGAAGGCTGGTTTTACTGATCCGCAAGTCAAGAATTAGCAGTAAAATTGTTTTGGGTAATATTCATGCCACCTGTTTTCCTGAAGAAATGCTTAAGGATTACACAGCTGATATTGTAGTGAGGGGAGAGGGAGAAACAACTATGCTGGAGTTATGCAATCATCTTATGCAGGGCAAACAATTAGAGGATGTAGCCGGCATTAGTTTCCGTTTGCCTGGAGGAATAAGACACAACCCAGAGCGCAGGCTTATTGATAATCTTGATGCACTGCCTTTTCCGGCATGGGATGCTTTAAATTTAGATGATTATAGTGAAGTTCCTCTATCTGCGATATCTAATTCAAGGGCAATACCGATAATGGCGTCACGAGGGTGCCCTTATAGATGTTATTATTGTTCTCAAGACACTGTATACGCTAAGGTAAGGTATCGCGATTTAAATAAGGTTGTCGATGAAATAGAATACTTCTTAACTTCTTGTAAAATACGGTATTTTGGATTCTCCGACGCCTATTTTCCTTTCGATGAGGAATCCGGATTAAAGTTTTGCAATATCATGATAAAGCGCGGGCTGCACAAAAAGCTTAAGTGGTGTACAGAGACAAGAGTTGATAAGGTTTCCCCGGGACTATTAAAGGCAATGAAAGAAGCAGGGGTGCATCTTATTATGTATGGCATAGAAGTCGGAAATAAAAGAATCCTTAAAAGTATCCATAAAGGAACTACCTTAGAACAGGCGAGAATAGCAGTACAGGAAACAAAAAAAGCCGGGATATTGAGCCAGGGCCTGTTTATGCTTGGACTTCCGGGTGAGACTAAAGACACTTGTATGGAGACTATAACATTTGCAAAGGAGATAAGATGCGACTTGGTAAAGTTTAATATTGCCGTTCCCTACCCCGGATCCAAATTCTTTGAAGATTTCATCAGGCATAATAAAAAGGTAGCTGAGCCAGAAAAGTTTACTAGTTGGAGCGATTGGACATCAGCAAAAGGCGACCTTGTTTATTGCCCGGAAGATTTAGACAGCGAGACCCTGAGATATTTGCAGAGGAGAGCAATGTTTGATTTTTATGTAAGGCCTAGGGCTATTATGAACCATATTTTACAGAGAACAGTAACCTTGAAAAACCTTTTTCTTGGATTTTTGTGGCTGGCTTCAATGCTACTCAAAGGAATTATCGCTAAATCAAAGAATTATAAAAATAAAAGGCGTTGCTTGCTATGAAGTTAACGGTTCCTACAAACTGGCAGAACGATTTAATCAAGAAAATAAATAAACCAAATATAGACACAGTGTATGGAAAATTGGACAGGGACTTTTTTGGAGGCGGAAGGCCTTCTTGTATATCGCTAAAAGTAACAAAGAAGCAAATAAAGAAACACATCTGTGAAATCCATAATAATAGCTTAAAATTTTATTATATCTTAAATTCTACTTGTATAGGCGGTCGAGAATTGACCGGGTCTGGCCAGAAGAGAATACATGAACTTTTAACTTGGTTGTCTGAAATTAAGGCAGACGGAGTTGTGGTAGCAATTCCCTATCTTACGCAGTTGATAAGGAAGCATTACCCCCATTTCGAAATTTCGGTATCTTGTTTTGCCCATGTCAATTCGGTAATTAAGGCCAAGTTTTGGGAAGACTTAGGGGCTTCAATAATCACTTTGCCGCAAACCGAGATGACACGCAGATTTAAATTGATGAAAAAGATTAAGGAAAGCGTAAGATGCGAATTGCAACTTATTGTAAATGATAATTGCATCCAAGATTGTCCGTTATTTCTTTACCACCATAATCTTAGTTCACACGGTTCGCAAACATCGAGTAAGCTGGGAATCTTTATGTTCGATTATTGCCGGTTTATGTGCAGGAGCAAGATGATTGCCGACCCAGTAAATTTTATCCGTTCGGCGTGGATAAGGCCGGAGGATATTGCAGTTTATGAAGACATGGGCATTGAAAAATTCAAGGTTGTAGATAGGAATATGACCACCGAAGCCATCGCCTTTATTGTAGATACTTATTTAAACAGGAAACACGATGGCAACTTGTATGACCTGTTTATGAATCCATCAAAGAGCCTATGGCTTAAAAGGCCAAATTTTCTCCATAAAATAAAATACTTCTTCCATCCATTTGCGGTAAATATATTTAAATTAGTTAGAAAAAAAGGCCTGCTGAAAGATTTAGATGTCTATATTGACAATAGAAAGTTAGATGGCTTTATAGACCATTTCTTGAAAGAAGACTGCTACCTCAATTCTTGCGAAGATTGCAGATATTGTATAAAAATTGCCGAACAAACTGTTAGGATTAACCCTGAATATAAACAAAACGATGCTAATAATTACAGCAGGTTTTTGAAAGAGATTATTTCAGGCGAAATTTTTAAATATTGGGGTTAATTTGGTAGGGAAACTCCTATAAGTAATAATAAATTATGAAAATATTATTAGTAAACCCTACATCGGCTTTGGTCGAAAAAAGCCAAAAACTTAGAAGCTTTTTTCGCCCCATTCTTCCTTTTGGCATTGCTTCTATTGCCGCTGTTCTTGAGAAAGCAGGCATAGAAGTTAAGGCTATAGATCAATTTGCCAATAAGATGAATAACAAAAGACTTCTAGACGAAATTAAAAAATATAATCCGGGAATTATAGGTTTCTCTTGCCTTACGCCGACAATTAATAATGTAAAAGTACTTGTTAATCAAATAAGGGGATTTAGCAATGCCCCGATAGCATTAGGAGGCATCCATGCTACAATCTTTGCAGAAGAACTGTTAGGGCAAAAAACCGGGGATATTATTGTGAGAGGAGAGGGCGAAGTTACGACTTTGGAGCTTGCTTTAGCGATTAAGAAAAAAGGCAATTTACGCAGTGTAAGAGGCATTAGTTTTCTAGATGGGAATTCTATAACCCACAATCCAGACAGGCCTTTTATTAG
Source organism: Patescibacteria group bacterium (assembly GCA_020148045.1). NCBI lineage: Bacteria > Patescibacteria group bacterium. The sequence goes on along the minus strand of JAHCRG010000007.1, from coordinate 33,895 downwards.
AAATTTAGATGAACTGCCTTATCCCGCATGGCATCTTTTTGACCTTAGGCGTTATACAGATATTCCGCTTGCAATTATAGATAAACAGTTGGCATTGCCAATTTTAGGCTCGAGGGGATGCGCTTATAGATGTTCATTTTGCGCCCAGGACAAAATTTATCCAAGGCCAAATTATAGAAAGAGCGAGGATATTATAAAAGAATTAGAATATATGTGCAATAGATATGATGCCCGATATTTTGGTTTTTTTGATACCAATTTCCCTTTTTCTATAGAATTCGGTTTGCAATTTTGCAGAGAACTGATTCAAAGAGGCCTGCATAAAAAGATTAAGTGGTGCACAGAGACCAGGGTAGATTTAGTAAATGAAGAATTACTGCTGATGATGAAGAGGGCAGGCGTTCATCTGGTCATGTTTGGCCTTGAGTCGGGAAACCAGGCCGTTTTAGATAGGAATAATAAAGGAACTACATTAGAGCAAGCAAGGAGGACAATGAGGATTGTTAAGAAATCGAAGATATATACATTAGGCTCATTTATTTTAGGCTTACCCGGGGAGACAAAAGAGACATGTGAAGAGACCATCAAGTTTGCTAAAGAATTAAATTGCGATGTTACAAAATTCAACCTTGCCGTTCCCTATCCAGGCTCCAAGTTCTTTGAAGACCTCTTTAAAAATACAGATTCTATTTTTGAGCCGGAAAAGTTTACTTCCTGGCACGATTGGGCTGATTGCAGTGGTAACCCTGTCTATGTCCCATGCGATATGGACGCTAAGGATTTGCTAAATTTTCAGCGAAAAGCAATGTGTGAATTTTACCTGAGGCCCAAAGTGATTATATCTTATTTAAGATACAGAAAAGCAAATCTTTGGAAATTCTTTTACGGCGGGTATGTCTTAATCAACAGGTATATATTGTATCTATTGAGCACGGCAAACAAGAGATTAAATATCGGCAAGAATTAATAGCCCTTGAGAATAAACTATTATATTAAGGACTTCCTGGATGAAAAAATTATTTAACCGGCTATCGACGGGTATAATATTAATAATTTTTATAACTCTAAGCTTGCATTATATTTTGAAAGTAAAGAGCCCTTCTTTTGCATCTGATTTTTTCCCTTTAAATGAAAATGATCAATACATATATGCGCATCGGGAGGGTTCTGTTGAAGGCATAGTAACTATAACTGTTAAAAATGTTAAGCAGGTAGCTGAGGGCAGACAATTTAATTTTCTCTGGCAGGGCGAATATAACGATCGCATTCAGACAAATATACTTTCTTCTAAAGGCATATTGTTTTGCATGAATAAGCATCTGGTAGGGGAGGTGCCTTTGAAGGTAATAAGAGAATTCTCCCCACCGCTTTTAATGATACCCTCCGAATTAGGAAAAAATATTTCTTCCTCGGCTATCCAATCTATCTATGACTATGAAGGCAACTTAATCGATAAGGAAAGAATAGAAGCCAACATTAGTTTCGTGGGGTTTGAAGATATAGCTGTAGAAGCAGGAAAATTTAAATGTATCCATTTCTTTGTAAGGCATAATTATCGAGATGCAGCAGAGAATAGTAAAAAAATGCATATCTATAATTTTTGGCTTGCTCCCGGGCTGGGGTTTGTCAAATTTATGCACACATTTATTCCTCTTCAAAATTTAAGATATATTAGGGCCGGAGAAAAAACTATAATGAATAGATACTGCGGCCCGTTTACCGAGGTATTCAAGCTTAAAAAAGCGGTTATCGCAGGAAAGACATGGGAAAGTGATGCGGAGTAATTTAGTTATAGCAATAGTTCTTTTTCTTAACTTAACGAGCATAGGCGCCCAAAAGGCCCATGGAAGTTTGCTGAAGGATGATTATCTCTGGCTCGAGTATGGCAATGAGGTTAAAAATGAAGATGGCAGTGTAACTCAATTGCTATATATCTGTTATGGTCAGTTCCCTGACCAAAAAAAGGATATTTCCCAATTAGACGCGCTTGAGGCAATCTATACATTTGACAAAAAAGACAAAAAGAATGAAATAATTTTTTATAAACTAAAGATTGGAACGGAAGAGAATAAGCCATATATTTGTATTAATTCAACAGACACAAACAGGTATACGGTTTTAGTCAAGGGAAAGAAATTTAAAAGAGAAATAAAATACCATTTTCTGGCAAAGGCGTCTTTCTTCCTCTTTGGCAATAGCAAGAGCTTGGGTGGAGAGAGCAGGTATTCCCCGACAGAGACTGACAATCGGTTTGATATGGTTATTTATCGAGAGCATATAAACGAAGGTAATACCCTCTATCGCAGGTTTGGTTTTCCTATAAGGCTTACAGTGGCCTTTGACAAGAAGCCCTTTGGCTATCAAGAGGTGGATGTAATTGATAATTCCGGAAATATTCAACAAATAAAGACAGATAAAAATGGTAGTTTTTTCTATATTCCTCGGAATCCGGGAGCGTTTCAAAAAGGACAAAAGGGCTTTGGCCAAAATTTAGTCGTTGCAGAACGTATCTTAGGCAGCATAGTCTATAAATATGCTTACACAGTTTTATTTAAACACAAGTGCCATGTAGCCACGCAAAGAAGGGATCTAGATATGAAAAAGGGTACCACTATATTTATTTTGTCGGTTGTTCTTTCGCTTACTGGCGCAATTATTGCAAGAAAGAAATCTAAATTATGAAAGTTTATCGAATTCGTTATTTAATCCAAATTTTAAGTTTTTTATTTTTAATTTATGGTGGTTATCTTGGGCTGCGGGCTGGCAATCTCTTTCCCGCTCAGCAATGTTCTAACAATGACAGCTATTTAGGCGGCGGTTGTTATTTATTGCCACTACAGCGATTGCAATATGGAATAAAAATGGATCCGGAGAAGGAGAGAGGAATGATGCCTTTCCCCGGATATACTATTATTTGGCGTTGTTCCGGTGCATATTTACGTTTATTCCTAAGCTTCTTTGTAGTTGCTTTAATATTTAGTAAATTCTGGTGCGGTTGGGCTTGTCCATTCGGCACATTTCAGGATTGGATTGCCTCAATGAGAAGAAGGTTTTCAATTAGAGAGTGTCAAATCTCTTATAGGACAAAGAGAAATTTGCGGATAGTTAAATATATATTACTAATACTTTTCTTAGGTGTCCACTTTTACTTAATTAGCGATTTCCCCAGAGATATCGACCCGCCATATTGCAGGATATGCCCGGTTAAGCTATTTCTACCGCCATTTGAAGGGAATTTCTTAAACCAGGCCGTTGATTTTACTGTTGGCATACAACGATTTTGGACAAGTATTGCTACCTCGGCCTTGGCAGGGATTGTATTAGTAGGAATTATGTTCCGAGATCGCATCTTTTGCCTTATCTGTCCTGTTGGAGCTCTCTTTGATACATTTCGTAGAATTGGTCTTCCCCGGCTTAAAAAGCAGGCGGATTCTTGCACTGGTTGCGGAAATTGTTGGCGCGTGTGCCCCATGGATATTAAAGAAGTGTATTTAGAGAAAAAAGAGAAAGATGTCCTTAAAGAAAACTGCAATCTCTGCTTAAAATGCATAGAGGCATGTCCGCAAGATAAGGCATTATCTGCCACATTCCTAAAGAAAAATATTATTTCTTCCTCAAAAAAATACTTTTCCGATTGGTTTAAAAGGAGGCATAGATTGCAATGGTAGTTTTGCCTGGGAATGTAAACAGAAAAATGCAGGAAAAAGTTTACCAGGAGGTCCTCAGGGAAACCCAAAGAGAAATTGCTTCCCTCAAAACAAGGGACGACTTTATTAAGGAACTTGAATATTTTTTAGAAGTCCTTTCGTTGCCACTTTATCCCCAAAGATTTAAGGAAAGATTTAAAAATCCTCTTGCCGGTCTTTACTGCAATAGTGTTCCATTAGAACTGTTAGATGCATTTGGATTCCATCCCGTTAGATTATGCAGCGGATCCTTATGCGTGCAAAAACTTTCGTCATCCTTTTTACCTATTTTAGCTTGTCCTGTGATTAAATCTTCTGTCAGCCCCTACCATTTAGAACAATCATTAGAAAAATTGTGCGACCTAGTAGTAATGCCTACTAGTTGTGACTGGAGAGTTAAGATTCCCGAGATAATAAAGGAAAAGAAAAAACACATTTACCAGATGGAATTACCCCATGCGAAGGAAAGCGAAAAAAGCCAAAAAAGATGGCTGGAGGAATCCTATGATTTGAAAAGATATCTAGAAAGATACACAAAAAAGAAATTAAATTGTAAGAATTTTTTGAGCTCGATCCATAAATATATGAGGGCCTGGGGAACATTCAGTCGTTTAATCGAACTGCGGTGCAAGGGGCTAATTTCTGGTACATGGAGTATTATTATAGCCAATGCCTTTATGCTGGATGATGTTGAATCCTGGATAGAAAATACAAACAAACTTCTTAACAGCTATAATAATTCTGGCCATAATGAAAAACCACAAATATTTCTTGCTGGCTCCCCTTTGTTTTTCCCGCATTTGAAGATTTCTGAATTAATTGAAGAGATAGGCATGTTTATTGTAGCCGACAGTTTATGTACGTCCGAAAGGCTTTTTAATAGCATAGTTTACGATGGGACCTCTGAATATGAACTTCTTAGAGCCGTAGCAGAGAGGTACCAACTTTCTTGTACCTGCCCTACATTCGTAGATAATGAGCGCAAAATAAAGAATACTTTAGTAGCAATGAAAGAGCGTAACATAAAAGGTGTGGTCTATCATGTCTTTAAAGGATGCCATCCTTTTGATATGGAGAGTTTTAGTTTCGAAAAAGCAGTAAAAAGGAATGGCTATCATTTTATAAGAATAGAGACAGATTATTCTGTAGAGGATAAAGAGGGCATATTATTAAGGCTTGAGGCCTTTAAGGAGACACTTCACTAGAAGAGGGAGAGTTATATGCTAATAGCAGGCATTGATTTGGGAACAGCCGCGATTAAGGTTGTCTTTATTGATGAGGAGAATAGATTGCTTTGGTCAAAAGTTGCTCCTGCAACTTTTGGCAATTTTAAGATATCGGAAGAACTCTTAAAAGAAGGACTAAGGGCGCTTTCCATACAAAAACGAGAACTCTCGGGTATCGCTACTACAGGTTATGGAAAACGGATTTTCCCAGCAGCAGAAAAAAAAGTAGATGAAATTACAGCAATTGCCACAGCGGCCTATCATTTAAGCAATAAAACTGCCAGGACAATAGTCAATATAGGGGGACAAGATATCAAGGTTATTAAAATTCGTTCCGATGGGAAAACATTGGATTTTAGAATGAATGATAAGTGTGCAGCAGGAACAGGTAGATTTTTTGAAAAGGCAGCAAGGATATTAGATACCCCCATTAATGAATTTGGGAATTTAGAGGGAAAGAATCTCCAGGCAGTTAGCATCAATAGCACATGTGCTGTCTTTGTTGAAAGCGAAATAGCATCTCTTTTATATAAAAAAGCCAAGAAAGAAGATATTATATCCGGAATACATCAGTCTATAGCAAGAAGGCTATCTGACCTGATGCGAGGATTATATATTGAGCAAGAGATTTATCTGGACGGCGGCCCCGCGCAGAATAATAACTTGTTATTTGCTTTACAAGAAGAGATTATGATGGACATTAAAAGGCTTGCTCTTCCGCAATTAACTGCAGCTATAGGAGCAGCGATGGTTTTAGCCAAGAAAAAGAAGGGTGAGAGAGATTGAAAAAGGCCTTCTTAATTATTTTTGCGCTTTGCATTTCTTTTGCCTTAAGTTATATTTTCTTAACAGCAAGGTTTTTCGATATCTCTAGCTATTTTCCCATGGATGTTGGATTTGAGTGGCAATATCAAGGTTGGCATTTTCTAGAAGGCAAAAAAGGATCTGAGATTAACAGCGTTAGCGCAATTGCCTCGAAAGAAAAGTTAAATAATAAGGAGGCGTATCTTTTTCAACCAGATAAAGACAGATTTCCTATTTTTTACTACAGTTTAGAAGGGGAAGGTATTTATTTGTATAAAATTAAAGAAGCCGATAGATATATAATCTGTTCTTCCGGCTTGCTGTTTTTCCCCCGCAGGCTACAAATAGGCCGGGAATATAACAGTTATTCGAAAATGCAAGTTTACGACACTAAAGATAGGTTAATTGAGGAAGGCATAATTGAAAGAGAAGTCAAGTTGGAAGGGACTGAAGATATCAGTGTCCCCGCAGGTAGATTTAAGAATTGCTTAAAAATTTCTACTTTTTTTGTTTTCAAGGCGAAGACAGCGCTGCGTATTACAGAAGAACTCTTTCTCGCAAAGGGCATAGGAAATGTTCAAGTTAAAGAAAAAATATTGTTTATCGGCAGTACTGGGAAAGCTCAAGAGCAGCAGAATGAAAAGATGCTTAAAAAATGTTCAAGCCCAAACAAATATTATGCAAAGCCTCACTACTAACATTGTGATTATCTTTATGAATTTTTAGATAACTTTTCAATTCTGAAATTATGGGGAATAAATTACGGCTGAAAAAAGATTTGATTTCAATTTTTATTATTATTGCCATCGCATTATTGTGGTGGATAATTGTTTTTTCCGGTTTTCAACCGCTTGACCAGTGTGACTGGGATAAATATTTTACTTTCCATGAACTGCAAAGAAAAACTATTTTATTCTATCGTCAGTTTCCTCTCTGGAGTCCTTATCTAAGCGGAGGGACCCCATGGTTAGCTCGCCCTAACTCAGACTTCTTATCGCCCTATTTTATATTTATATTATTTTTTGGAACCATTCAAGGAACAATTATTATTTATCTTATTCAAGCAGTTACGGGTTTACTAGGCATGTATTTTTTGTCACGCCACTATGGGCTAGGCTATATCTTAAGCTTATTAAGCTCTATCTTCTTCTTAAACATTTTTAATATCTTAACCTTTGTTGGCGGATTTACATTTTTAAATATATCCTTCCTTCCTTGGATATATTTATTCTTCCAGAAAAGCAAGATTCAAAAAAAATATCTCCTAGTTGCTTCAGTTCTTCTTGCCCTCATTATCTATGCGGGAAATATTTATATTTTTATTATGACGTGTATGATAATATCTATCGATGCAATTTATTATGCAATTGTTAAAAAAGAAGCAAAATTTATTTTATTATTATTAAAAATAGCTTTATTTGTTCTCTTTTTGGGAGGCATAAAGCTTTTTCCTATGCTGGAACTATTAAACCAATACCCCCGCCATACAGGATTGCCGCCATTTCCCGGCTTTCTTAATATGAATAATATATATGCGGGATTACTTGAACTAAGACACTTTTTCTTCTCAAGAGAGAATACATATATTGCTTCGCGATTCATAAATGAAGAGATGATCGGGTATCATTTTTCAATTATTACGATTTCTTTGTTTGTCTTAAGCGTTTTTTTATTATGGCGCAAATACAAGATATTGGTAGCTATAAATGCGATTTTCCTTTTACTGGCCTTAGGTGACAATAGCCCGGTCAACTTATGGCGGATTTTGCATTTTTTTCTAAGTGCGTTTAAAGAGCCTAAAAAATTCTTTGGGCCATTAATTGCAATGTTATCGTTATCTTTGGGCCTGGTAATACAGGAACTGCAGAAGAGACTTCCGCGCTTGCTTAAACTGCCTTTCTTCGCTGTCCTAATTTTATTCTCTTTAATTTCTTTCAATGTCTTTAATTGCGCTAGAAAAATTTTTAAAGAGAGCACAATAATAAGATATAATTTAAGTAATCGAGAAAGTGCATTTTCCCAGTCTAGCGGCAATAGCAAAAAAATGTTTGAAAGTATCTATAATAATCAAGGACTGGTGTATGGGTATGACAATATTGGAAGCCAGATCCAGACAAAAGTTATTCCAAGAGAAAGGCAGGGTTATAGGGGAGAGTATTTTTTATTGAATAATTCGGGGAAGGTAGAACAGATATACTTCTCTGCGAACAAACTCAAATTTAGTATAGCTGTAGAAGAGGAGGATATTTTAGTAATAAATCAGAATTATTTTCCCGGGTGGCATTCATTTCAGGGCCAAGTCATTAATCACCGTGGGTTAATAGGCATTCCGGTAAATAGATATAATCGAGAGATAACTATGTATTACCTGCCGAATTCTTTCCTCATCGGCACAGCCGCTTTTGTCTTTTTTATATCAATTATTGTATGGATGAGAAAAATTCCTAAGGTCCGTGCATTACTATATAGCTAGATTTTATGAAAAAAAATACTATTATTGGAATAGCAATATTGCTGCTCTTAATAGAATGCTGGAATTATGAACTAAAATACCGGATAGACAAAAAGGCAGAAAATGTAGTTTGGCCTTTAGCAGTAGGGAACAACTGGGTTTATCATGGTTACCAATCTCCAGAATATTATATTGAGGTAATAAAGACCGAGAAGTTAAAAGGCGATGAAGTATATATTGTAGATATCTCCAGCAAGTCAGAGCATTATTACCAGCATTTTAAAAATAAAGAAGGTGGCTTATTTTCATATGGCGTTCTTGGCCGACAATTTTTTTTAGAATATGGCATGTTCGCGTCTCCGGTTTTGGTATTTAAGTATCCCGGTATTGCGGGAGAAAGTTATGAACTTGGGAAAGGCGAGCGAATGACCATAAAGTCAACAAATGAAAAAGTAACTGTACCAGCCGGGAGCTTTAGATGTTACAAATATTACTATGAACGACCAAATGGTTACTCGGTTGTATGGCAAGCCCCAAATATAGGCATTGTAAAGGAATTTGGAAGCGTGTCCTTAGAGGGAACAGACCACTATTACAGGCTTTTGCTAAAATCTTATAACCTGAATAATTAAAACATGATTAAGAATAAACGAATAGAAAAGCCTCCATTTGCCTTGGCGTTTTTCCTGCTTGCATTTGGCAGCGTACTCTTTCTTATCTGTATTTTTAGAGTGCTTTCATTTACTGTTGCATTGATGCCGGTACTTTTGTTTTTTTTAGTTTTTTGTATCCCAATAGGCAGAATAATTACTTTAAAGTGTTTTGCAAAATCCCAAATAAATTTGCTGCGAAGCAATTTATTCCTGCAAATCGCCCTTTTATTTTCTCTTTTAGGATTTACCGTTTGCCTAAAAATTGCCGACCCTCTTTCAACTTTTATAGCTAAAGACCACTTTCCTTTTTTATCGTTAGGTCTTTTATGGATAAGTGAGCTACTTTTGTTTTCTCCATTCTTCATTGCATGGAGCGCATCGGAATACAGTGCATACAAATTGGCAAAGGGAAAGCTAAAGAAAAGGAAATATTTTTACGGCATATCTATTTTAGGGGCCTTTGCAGCTTATTGCTTTGCAAACTTTACCTTTCCCTATATCGGATTAATAAAAACAATACTTTTAAGTTTCCTGAGCTTATTATTTATTCAATTCTTAGTGAACACAACCGCTTTAGCTAAAAGATATTTATTTGGGATGGCCTGCATTGTTGTTTTATACTTTTTATCTACAGGTTCTTCTAATTTTGAAGACAAATTTGTTGTTTTTATTCAAGGCAATGGTGCACTCAGCACAAAATCTATTTTAAATAAAGAATTTGCCATGAAACCACTAAACACTAAGTTTGGCGAAAGGGATAATACCTTTGATGTTACGGAAATCCTGTTTCAAAAGTGGACTAAATACTGCCACTTAGGGTTAATAAAATCCGGCAGATATTTATATGGGCTGTATAATGGCAGACTCAATTGGGCCTATACAAGCTATTTAACTTCACCGCCTTCTATTCAAGAGAGCCTTGATATATTGCCTTTTCTTCTTCTTCCTAAAAATTCTTCTATAATAATAATTGGCGCAGGGGGTGGAATGCAGGTTAAGTATGCCTTGTTTTTTGACCCTAAAGAAGTTATTGCCCTGGAGCCAATATCTGAAATTATCTATGCCTTACAGAATGAGTGCCCGGAAAGCAATGAAAATATCTTTTTAAGAAAAAATGTAAAATGCGTTACTATGGAAGCAAACAGATATCTCGAAACAGTTGGGCAGGACTACGATTTAATCTATATTATTAATACCGGGGGTAAATTTGGAATGTTCAGAAGATTCATTGCCCCATCTCATTTCTCATATTCTGTCCAGTCATTTAAGCAAATCAAAAACAAACTGAAGCCAGGAGGTGTTATTGCCATAGCGATAGAAGGCTCAAGGCATAAAAGAAGCGGATTCCTTAAACAATATTTTGCCAATTTACAGAAAGCCGGTTTTATTGCACGCGGTTATTTAAGAGAAAGAACAGAATTAGGCAAAAGGAGTTATTTATTGGTTGGGTATAAAGATTATATCCCAAATCCTTCGTTATCCGAAGAATTCGAAAAAAGACTGTTAGCCGATAATGACTTGATAATAAAAGTTGCAGAAGAGTTCGAGATAAATGTAAAAAGCCACTAAAATAAAGAGCAGGGATTATGAGCTTTCCCTTTGTTAACTACAGGCATATTTATAACCCTTCAGCCATAAAGCTAATGGCGGTTTTTTTCTGTTTAAATACCTTTATGCTATCTATTATCTCGAATTTAATCTTTAGAAAATATAGGGCCTTATCTTTTTCCAGCCATATGTCCCGTTGGAAAAAAGTAGACAAGAAGCAGCTCTATATTCTTTCAGGTATAGTGCTCATCGGTATTGTTCTCCGTATTATTGGACTTAATACGGGTGCAGACATGGGCTTAAGAGAACATTATTATTATTTACCAAGCGTTCTTAGCGATAATGTAAAAGAAGTAATATTTCACGATATATCTATCAACCTATTCCATCAACCTTTATACAATTTTATGTTATTTCTTTTAAGTAGATTCAGTACAAATGAGACATTTTTGAGATTACTATCTTTGTTTTGGGGAACATTAACTATAATCGCGCTATTCAAGTTAACGCAGAGTATGTTTGGACCGAAAATAGCTTTAATTTCTTCCTTTCTTATTTCTATAAATCCTATGCATATCTATTGGTCCGGAGAGATTTCTCCTTACGCCCTTTATTGTTTTTTTGCAGTTCTATCTTTCTACTTCTTCTATAGGGCATTTATTCAAAATATCCCAAATGCAGCGATTTGGTATTGCGGTTCAATAATACTTGGTTTTTTTTCGCATTATTTTATGATATTTGTTATTTTTGCGCAATTACTGAGCTTGATTATAATTTCTATAAGGCAGATGCACAGTAAAAACGCTAAAAATTTACTTCGCTATTTATTAACCCTTTGCATATTTAGTTACTTTGTTATTATTTGGTTTCCTTTTTTGCATTATTCGTTGAATAGCCATATTCATAGCACTATTTACTCCCAACACAAGGCCTATTCTCTGCAGACAGCCCAGTCATTTTGGGTATTGCTCAGGATAATTCCATCTTTTTCAGGTATTATTGTGCATTCAGCTTATGTATCTATCATAGCCATCGTGTTTTTTATAATAGGCCTATGGGCCATAAACAAAAATGATAAATTAGAATATATCCTCCTGGCTATTGCAATATTCACAGTTTTATTTTTTCATGCTTTTTGTCATATAGTGGGCTCTCGTGGTATGAAACTTGCGTTAACAGGCGTTTATATTATGTGGGACCATATTATTTATATACTCCCATTAATAATAGTTGTATGGGCTTATTTCTTTGGCCACCTTTTTAAGAAAAAGACAGTAACAGGCATATTCTGTTTGATGACTATAGCAGCCATTTATTCCGATTATAACTTAATTGCCAATCAACAAAAGCCAAATCTGTCAAAAGCAACTCGATTTGTAAAATGTAATATCGCCGATAAAGATGCTGTATTCTTCCCCAATATATGGTTTGTTTATGGCTTTAATTACTATATGCATCGGGATACAGAGGATTTATCTAACATGTTTTTCGCAAATTGGAGGATAATTGCAAGACCTCAAGCGAAACTGGAAAACCAGATACGCTATTACGGGCCGATATGGCCTGAGCCGGATTCTCCAGGGAACGTTTACTCTGACGAGGTCAAACAGACATTAGCCGAAGGAAAGATTAAACGAATCTGGTTTGTGGATATTCGTGAACAATTTTTTGGCATCCCCTTAGTGGGTTACCAAAATAGCGACATGCTGCTAAAGCGGTTCCTGGAAAGGTATCAGCTTATACTTTCTCAAGATTTCGAATATATTAAGCTGTATCTCTTTAATTTAAAAGGACAGGAAAACCCAGACAAAAATATCTAAAGAAGTCTTCGGAAGCATTTTTTAAGATAGAGCTATTTTTGAAATGAAGAGAATTCTATTTATCAGAACATATAATTATCAACCCAACTTCTCTATTGCTCCACCATTGGGCTTAATGTATTTAGCTGCGGCAGTTCGCAAGAGGTTCGCAGATGCTTATATTATAAAGTTGGTCGATATGAAACTTTACAAGATGCCTATCCATAAGCTAATTAAAATTGTGAGAGATTTCAAGCCCGACATTATAGCATGTAGTGTGTGTAGCGATGAAGATGGATGCATGCACGAGATAGCAAAGTTGTCTAAAAGGCTCAATGGAAAGAGCAAAGTAATCGTAGGTGGCCCACACCCCACTATGTATTTCCAGGATATTTTACGGGATTCTAATATTGACATAGCAGTAATTGGGGAAGGAGAGGTTTCTCTTTGTGAATTGTTAGAGCAGTTTGAGAAGAAAGAGAACATTGAACATGTTGCCGGCATTGCTGTTAAGAAAGATGGCAATTTGAAAGTAACTGAAACAAGGAAGCCAATTGAGAATCTGGATGCCTTGCCTTTTCCGGCTTGGGATTTGCTAGAAATAGATAAATACTCTAGTATTAATGTAATCTCTATGAATGTAATATTAGCTGGTCGCAGATACATGGGTATCTTTACTTCGCGCGGCTGCCCTTATCAATGTATTTATTGTCACAATATCTTTGGTAAACATCACAGAAAAAGGTCGCCGGAGAACATTCTTAACGAGATTAAAGAGCTTTATTATAGGTATAATGTTGATGAATTCCATATATTCGATGATGTATTTAACCTGGATGTGGGGAGAGCAAAGAAGATATGCGACCTTATAATATCTTCTAATTTGCCTATAAAACTAGCTTTCCCTAACGGGCTTAGGGGCGATATTATGGATGAAGACTTGATATGGAAATTGAAAAAAGCTGGCACTTACGCAATTACTTATGCATTAGAAACTGCTTCATCTCGGTTGCAGAAAATGCTAAAGAAAAATATCGACATTTTACAACTGAAGAGAGTTATTGAATTTTCAGATAAATTGGGGATATTGACAAAGTGTTATTTTATGATTGGTTTTCCCAGCGAAACAATTAAAGAGATAGAAGAAACCGTTAATTTTGCCTGCAATTCTCCTTTAACATTCTCGAGTTTTTTTATAGTTACCCCACAAAAAAATACTGAATTGTATAGATTGATTAAAAAGCGCTATCCTTCTTTTGAGATAGAATTCGAGTATTATTATTATTATGCTAAAAATATTCATTATGAGAAACTGCTGGGCCTGCCTTTAAGGAAAACCCAAAAGAGCGCTTATAGGAAATTTTATCTAAATCCCAAAAGACTGGCTAAATTATTCATAAGAATGCCGAGAAAAATTTATCTATTAAGATATATCTTTCCTTTCTTCTTAAATACTTACTGAGCAACATGTTGCGCTGCATTCTTAAGCATTATTTTGCGCTGGGCTCTTGAAGTAACAATACAAATGAAAGTATTATTTTTAAATCCAATCACCCTGTATAGAAGGTGGCCGTTCCCTGTGGATTTTGTAAGGTTCTCGTTAAATGTGCCTTCGGTTACCTTTGCTCAACTAGCGGCATGTGTTCCAAAACACGAAAGTGAAATCTTGGATGGCGTGGTACAGAAGATAAGATTAAAAGAGTTTATCAAGAAAGTAAAAGACAAAGATATTGTCGCTATCTCTATACACTCCAGTATTGTATCTTTAAATGCTGAGCTAAATGTACGCTTGATAAAAAAAATAAAGCCGGATATTAAGATAATAGCAGGGGGGCATCATCCTTCAATTTACCATAGAGAGTGGCTGGAGAAAGGCGTGGATTTCGTCATCAGAAAAGAAGGCGAGATAACTTTTAAAGAGCTTATTGAAACCATTGAAGCAGATGGGGACCTAAGTAAAGTCGAAGGAATCAGCTATAAAGTTGGAAAAAAAATTATAGTCAATCCCGATAGGTCTTTTATTGAGAATTTAGATAATCTGCCTATGCCAAGATGGGAATTGATAAATTATAAAAGATACAATTCCCGCTTTATGAAAAAGGGTTTTACCGGTTCAGTCGAGACCTCCCGGGGGTGTCCATTTAAATGCCATTTCTGTTTAGTCTCGAGATTGTGGAACCAAAGGCAAAGATTTAAATCTGCGGAAAGAGTGATTGAAGAGTTAAAGTCAATGAGGCGCTTGGGGATAAACAAATTTTATTTTGTTGATGACAATTTTGGGGCAAATTATGAAAGAGATATTACCTTATGTAAAAAAATTATAGAACAAAAACTCGATATTCAATGGATGGCTTTTAGCAGGACCGACTATATTAAGGACTACCCCGACCTATATGAACTTGCTGCTAAGTCCGGTCTGAAGTTAGTCTTAACCGGTTTTGAAACAATGACTACAAAAAATATTTCTTTGATGAATAAAGGTTATAGCGCGGATATGACTTTGGAGGATTACAAAAAGATATACCAACTATTTAGAAAAAACGATATATTTACGCTAGGGCTGTTTGTTATTGGATATCCCGGCGAGCCTATCGAAGATATAAAATTCACTCTTGCTCAGCATAGTTTAGTATGCGACTACCCTTTAATGACCCCTTTTCGCCCTGCAAGAACCACGAAGGCATATGAATTAGTAAAAGATAGTTTATTAGACGATATGTTCTATCACGATTCTCAAGTAAGGACATATAACTCGGAAGATTTTATAATTCCACATAGAAATTTTATACTCAAATACTGCCTTAATCCGGCAACATTATTAAAAATATTTAATAGAAATGGGCTTACAAGCTCTTTCTTTAGATCTCTTTATAATTATTTATTTCATTCTTTTTGCAATATTAGTTTTGATTGCATGAAAGATTTTTATTATATTTTGCATGCACCAAAGCTAGGTAAAAGATTTTATCAAGAAAAAATTGTGAAAAGGTATTTAAAAAAATATGAAAATATTGTTATTAATGCCTAAAATCTTTTATGAGTGCTGGCCATTTCCAACAGACTTTTGGAGATGCTGGAGGAAAATAGCAGGTACGACTCTACCCCAATTGGCGGCAGTTATTCCTGAGTATTATTGCGATATTTTCGACGGGAATGTGGAAAAAATTAGTTTAAGTGAGTATAAAGATAAATTAGCACAATATGATATTATTGCCATCAGTGTTATATCGCCGGCAGCGTCCTTAAATACAGAAATTACGATTAGAATGATTAAAAAAATATCAAAAGACATTACGGTTATTTTAGGGGGACACCATGCAACTTTTTATGACAGGCGATGGATTCAGAAAGGGGCGGATATTGTAGTTAGAAGGGAAGGAGAAGAAACCTTTAAGGCAGTTATTGCCGCCATTTGCAACAATGAGGATTTGAAGGGAATCAAAGGGATTACCTTCAAATATAATGACGAAATCATTGCTACTGCCGATAGAGACCATATTTTGGATCTCGATAAATTGCCCATTCCTGCTTGGGATAAGCTTAGTTTAGCTAATTATAAATTTAAGCTGGGGGGCAAAGGCTTCACTGCTTCTATTGAAACCTCCAGAGGCTGTAAACATAAATGTATATTTTGTTGCGCAAGCTCGATGTGGAGATACTCTCAACGATATAAATCTGTAGAAAGAGTAATTAAGGAGTTTAAATACCTCTATAAAAGGGGCATCGATAATATAGTAATAGCCGACGATAACTTCGGTTCAAATTATCAACGAGATAAAAGAATCTTAGAAGGTATAATAAGTGAAAATATGAATGTGTATTTATGGATGTTTTGCCGGGCCGATTTAATATTTAATCACCCCGACTTTATAGAACTTGCCGTAAAGGCCGGCCTTAAAGAAGTTATAATCGGCTATGAAAGCCTAAATGAAGAAATCCTAAAGAAGTATAGTAAACAGATAGAAGATGGAATGGCAGTTGAGAATTTCAAAGACGTCTATAAGGCCTTGAAGCAGAGCAACGTACTTGTGTTTGGTGCATTTGTCGAAGATAGCCTTTCCGGGAGCAACATTTACAGGAATACGATGAAGCATCATTCAGTTTGCGATATTGCTATGCACCAGGAGCTTATACCCATGAAGGGCATCTTGGGATACGAAGGACTTAAAAGAAGAAGAATTATTGCAATAGACACATTTTATAATGCCAGGTATATATCTGCATATAATGGCCGTAAACGGAACAAGGTGTCTATTTCTATTTTAGAGCGACTGCAATCAATAATTAACGGCAACGCCTTTAAAATAATGATTTCAAGTAATACAAGGCACCGAAGGGAAATTCTCGGACTGTACTTTATTCTTTTTAAAAAACTTATTATTGCGACGCCACGAAAAATAGTTAATTTCTTAATATGCATTTGCCCTTGGATTTCTTTAAAACGCCGGCAAGATAAGATTGTAGCAAGATATATAAATGATAGATATATTGATGCGTTATTTCGTAGATAACTGAAATTTTTTGTAAACAGAAAGGCAAATAGAGATATGCTCCGGAAGATCGTTTTAGCAATGTGGGCTATTGGGTTGGTTTTAATAGTTTTGGGAGTGATGAGGTCTGTTGCCCATTTAAAGGTTGTTAATGAATACCGTCGGCTTGAACGGATTGCCAAGATTGGTGTTGCGACTATTGTCGAAAGAAGTACCGTAAATGAGCCAGGGAATGTATCCGGAGAATATTTGGTTATATATGAGTACGGAGATAGCCAAGGCCGAATACATAGGGGGTATAGCAAAGTAAAAAGTAAAGATTGCAACCAACTGTCAAAAGGAGACAAGGTACATATTCTTTATGACCCAGATGACCCCAAATATGCGAGAATTGCAGGAATACCCATCTCAGACCAAGGCAGGGAAGTATTTACCCCAATTAATTTGGGAATATGCATAGCTCTTCTTGCCTGGCTCTCAGGACTGAAGCTTAACTGAAAGGAGGTGGATATGGCACACTAATATGCGCTTAGATGCAAGGAGAATAATTAGGCCCATTAATAATGTCGAAACAGAAATTCAAGGAGGAATAAATGATTAAAAAAATGAATATATTTATTATTGTTTTTTGCATTTTAATTTCATTAAGCGGAATATCTACAAAAGCAGAAGAACCTTACGAAGTATCTAAATACTTTCCGTTGGATATAGGGAATAAATGGGTATATCAAGTTTATACATTAGAAGAAGCGATGGTGGAACATACTATGGCTACTGTTGTTAAGGCTAAAGAGATGTTAGATGGTAAAGAAGTATATTCGGTCGAGTCAAATCGTCCGGATGGAAAACATATATTCTATTATAGTTTAGATAGAGATGGGATAAAGTTACATAAAGCGATATCCGGAGGCCGAGATACTGTATTTTCTCCTCCGATAACAGTACTTTTTCAGAAGTCGAATCCAGAGAGAAATGATTCAGCATTAGTCAAAATCTACGATACCAGCGAAGAGGCATTGAGATTGAACGAAGCACTTACTGAAGGAAAATTTGAGATAAAAAGTGAGTTTGAAGGAACTGAAGACATAACTGTCCCCGCAGGGAAATTTGAAGACTGCCAGAAAATTTACATTTCAATTTCTGTTGAGGCAAAGAACTTTAAAACTACTGTTGCACAAACAGATTGGTATGCCAGGGGCATTGGTAAAGTCAAAGAAACAAAGTTACAAAAAAATTGGATTGCCGGGTCGCCTGAACTTGAGGAAAGGGCTATGGTTGAAGAAAGCGAATCTTATAGCGAAATAAGGCTTAAAGAGGCGACAATTCGAGGCCAGAAAATAGGGGGATAATCATCATTATTTTTTTCGAGTCGTTTTTAAAACATCAGAACCCATTATTTAGACTAATAGATAGCTATCGCAATCTTTGGCCTTGGATTATTATCGCACTTTTTTTAAATTTTTCCCTGCTCCTTTTGATAAATAGATATTTTAAAAGGGAAAAACTTGCTGGGCAAGAGCCCGATTTATGCAGTATTAGACTGTCGCGAAAAGATTTTGTCCTACTCACTATTCTAGCTATTGCATTTATGTTTTGGAAGACAACTAATTTAGGCAGTGAAAGCCTTGACAAAATGGAATCATTTAATATGGGCGCGGCGCAAGAAATACATACAAATATCTTTTTACCGCATAATTTACCGTTTAAAAATCTTATTTCATTTGGTCACCAGCCGTTATATAAATTAATTTTGAATGCAACAATGCAATTGCCGGGTTTTGATTATTATACTTTTTTCCCCAGGCTTATTTCTATTTTCTTTGCTGTAGCGTCTGGATATTTAATATTCTTTTTTTCTCAAAAGATTTTTAAAAGCAGATTTATCTCTTATGCTGGGTTTGTTTTCTTCAACATTCACAGCCTTTTTTTATTTTACTCAAGAAGAATAGAACCCTACTCTATGTTATGTTTCTTATCATTATTGAGTTACTTGTATTTTTGGAAGACTTTTATTTCTGGAGAGGAAAGAGGGGTATGGAAGTATTGTTTGGTTACCATATTATGTTTTTTTACTCACTATTTAACATTTCACATTGTCCTTTCCCAATTTCTGGCAATCTTTATACTTAGATATAGAACACACCGCTTTAATCTAACTTTTTCGTTTTTGCGTTTTTTAAAAGCAATGTTAATCTTAAATTTTATCTTTATATTATATGCCCCTGCTATTTATCTATCTATCTTCAACAACCCTTTTTTATTTCAAAATGCCTGGAGCAACAATTTTTATTTGCCGCAAGAAAATATCGCTTCTGTCCTTGACAGTATTGGAAAATTAGTTTTAGGATTACCCCTATTAAAAGTAATTGGTTATTTACCTATCTTGATATTGCCTTTTATAATCGTTAAATTAAGGAGGGCACATGTTTCTTTTTATACCTTATTTGGATGTGTAGTATTTTCCGGCTTGTTGTTTGAATTATTATTCTTAGGTGGCATATGGCGCTGTATAGGAAAGACATATTTTAACGTTAGACATTTTGTATGGTTAATTCCATTTGTGGCCATCGTTTATGCTTATGGTTTATATATCTTAAGCAAACAAAAACAGCTATATAAAATAATGGGTTATTGTTCTTTCTCTCTAATATTTATCTGGAACGCTTATTTATCCAACGAGCTGTTATTGAAGAATCTAGGCCCTTCCTATAAAGAGGCATTGAGCTTTATTAAGAAAGAACTAAAAGACAATGATTATGTTGTCTGGCCTGTGAGCTGGATAAATTACGCTATCTACTTTAATTCTTCTGGATATTTTGGAGGGGAGAAAGGGAGTTCTTCAACCATGAGGCCGGCAGATTTATTCGAGAAGGAATTGTGCTACGAAAGGTTTTGGGTGATTGTTCCTTGGGAAGATTATTTTGGTATACCGAGCACAAACCAGGAATTCTTAAAGAAATATATAAACTTTTTAGAGTACAATTTAAACTTAGAGTCCTTTTGGAAAAGCAATAAGATTAATGTCTATCTATTTACTACTCATAACCAGTAATAGATTTATAAAATAACCTGGCAAGATTTAAATGTTGAAAAAGCTGTTATTAATAAATCCTGATTTTAAATATTTTCCTGGGTGGTTAGAGAACTCAATAAATTATAAACAGCCGGCATTAGGGCTTACATACCTTGCTTCGTATATTCGAAGAAATTGCCCAGTGGATATAAAAATTTGCGATGCATCGGCCTTAAATATTAAAGAAAATGGTGTCTTAGAGTACATCAAGCTATTTAAGCCAGATATTATTGGAATAACCACAGCTACTCCAACAGTGAAATTTGCAAGGACCGTAGCTTTAGGCACCAGGCGCCTGCTGCCGGAGGCCTTTATTGTATTTGGCGGCCCGCATGTTAGTGCTCTGCCATTCGAAAACTTAGATGTTGCGAATGTCTGTGTTATTGGCGAAGGCGAAGAAACTTTTGCAGAGATTGTAAATAACTTCCTAAATGGCTTATCGTTGGATAAGATAAAAGGCATTGCCTTTAGAAGGAACGGCAGCTACTGTAAGACAGAGGAGAGAGTTCTTGTAGATAACTTAGATCAATTGCCCTTTCCCGCGCGCGACTTACTTCCTAAATATACTTTCCGGCATATTTATCCTTATCGCCTAGATAACTCTAATTATGATACTATCATTACTTCTCGAGGCTGTAGCTTCAATTGCAATTTTTGTTCAAACGAACTGATGTGGAAACGCAAAGTCAGATACAGGGGTTTAGATAACATCTGCGAAGAAATAGAAAAACTAATAAAAGAGTCGAATATATCCTTATTATTTATCCACGATGATAATTTTACAGAGGACGCAGATAGGGTTGTTGAGTTTTGCAAAAGGAAGAAAAAATATTTTTCTAAATTAAAGTGGATTTGCCATGCCCGCGCCGATTGCCTGTCTCTGGATTTATTAAAAGAGATGAAGGCCTCGGGATGTTTAGAAATGCAGATTGGAATTGAAAGCGGCAACGATCGTATTTTGGCTAATTGCAATAAAAGAATAAGTACCTCGACTATTTCTTCAACTTTTAAATTGTTAAAACAGGCAAAAATTAATTCATGGGCTACGTTTATTATAGGGAATAAAGGAGAAAATAAACAAAGCATAGAGGAAACAATAGAGTTCGCCAAAGCAATAGACCCGACTTTTTGCTCCTTCTTATTCTTAATTCCTTTTCCAGGCACAAAGTGCTTTAATAATTTTTCTAAAAAAGGTTATCTAAACACATATAATTGGTCTAAATATAGTTTTCATACAAAACCTGTCTTTGAAACAGAATGCCTCTCAAGAGGTCTGCTTATGAGTTTAAGGAAGAAGGCCTACAGAAAATACTATTTAAGGCCAAAAATATTATTTAGATATTTTTGTGCGTGTATAATAAGCAGACAATGGAAATTAACGTTTTCTAATTCTATCCTTTTGTTAAAATTTATTTTAGGTTTGATTAAAAAATGATTCTTCACAAAGTGCCTCATCATATAATTTTTGTAATTGCGCCCGTAAAAATTTTTTCTTGCGCCTACCCCCTAGGACTAGGTTATATTACCGCTGTGCTGAAACAAAATCAGTATGATGTAGAAATATTAGATTTTTCTAAAAAAAAGTACTCATTAGACAGGGCTGTAAAAGAGATAATCCTAAAGGAACCCGATTTTATTGGGTTTACTGTATATAGTTATAATTATAATGCGATTAAATCTATGATACGCTTAATAAAAGAAGCTATTCCTGTAATAAAAGTTATAGTTGGCGGACCTCATGTTTCAGCTTTGCCAAAATTTAGTCTGGAAGGTTTGAGAGCGGATTTTGCTGTAGTAGGGGAAGGCGAACAAGCCATATTAGAGATAATTAAACGCTCCCTATCACATTTTAATTATTTTGAGGATATTAAGGGTTTGGCCTTTTGGAAAGACGATGTGGCTGTCTTAAATCCTGGTTGCAACCTAATTGAGAATTTAGATAATTTGCCTTTTCCTGACTGGGAGGCTATTCCGCCAACTGCATATGGTGATGTTGCTGGCCAGACATCTCCTCGACAATTTCCCTGCGCTTCTATTTTAACCTCCAGGGGATGTCCTCATCAATGTACTTTTTGCGCTTCTCATCTTATCCATGGGCGAGGCTTAAGGAAGCGTTCAGCAAAAAATGTAGTCAACGAAATAGAATGCCTGGTAAAAAAATACGGTGTAAGAGAAATTAACTTCTCTGATGATACCTTTTCAGAAGACCGCAATCATGCAATTGGAATTTGCGAAGAACTTATTAAAAGAAAAGTTAATATTGTTTGGAGAACCACGGTTGGGCTGAGGCTGGATACGTTAGATGAAGGTTTATTAGAGGCATTTATTGCTTCTGGCTGTTATCAATTAGCCTTTGGGATTGAGTCTTTTGCCAGTAATGTACTGCATGAAGTTAAGAAACCCATTAATAGACTCAAAATCCTTGAGAAGATCCATATGGTTAAAAAATTTAAAATAGAGACATTTGGCTATTTTATTTTAGGCCTTCCGCAAGACACTGTAGATTCTATTAGACAGACTATAAGCTTTGCCCGGAATTCAGACTTGGATTATTTATCTTTCAGCCATGCAATTCCCTTACCCGGAACAGAAATTTTTAATAAAAGATACAAAAATTCAAGATTAAGCTCGATTGATTGGAACAATTTTTATTTTTTCGGGAATCGCCCATTTGATATTTCAGAAATCCCCTCGAAGAAATTAAAAAAGCTTTATTCCGCTGCTTATATTACCTCTTATATTCGCCCCAAGCGCATTAAGCTAATTTTAAGTAATTTTATAAATTTTAAAAAGACGAAGACCTCAAAGGTATTGAAATTTATATACTACATTACAAGGAATTTGTTTTAGACCAAGGCACCTAAAAATTGAAAATGCAAAAAAGCTTTTCTAAAGGATACAAATTATATCGCGGTATTTTAAAAAAAGCAATTATGCTTTGCCTGATCTTGGGAACAATATGGTTGGCGCAATATTCTTGGATACATGCTATCGGGCCTTGCGCCAACTATAAAAAAATTGCCTCCGGAACTAACGACATACCAGCTCTCCATGAGGCACTGTATTATTCAAAGTTGCCAAATAATAGAATCCAATGCCTGCTTTGTCCGAGAAATTGTATTTTAAAAAATGGTCAGAGGGGTTTCTGCAATGCGCGGATAAATAAGAAAGGCAAGTGTTACAGTTTAGTCTATGGAAAGGCGCGTGTAAATACTAACGGATTTCCTATCTACCAGCGGTCTTTGATTTACTGTGCCGCAGACTACAGAATGTTAAGGTTAGGGACAGTGGGTTGCAATATGAGGTGCAAATTTTGTTTAACATCGCAGTATAGTCAGGCCACACCAGAAGAAATAGAAATTGTCCCTTCTTTAAACAACATAGATGCTATAAGTGGAGCAACATACTTAGGGGGCAACAAGATGAATTTTGCTCTCACGCCGCAAGAGGTTATAGCTTTGGCGGAAAAATATAATTGCAAGATAATAAATTACTGCTTTAATGAGCCTACTGTATATTATGAATATGTGTTAGATATAGCTAAATTAGCTAAGGAAAGAGGCTGGAAGAATGTCTTGAATACTTGCGGTTACATTAATAAAGAACCTCTGATAGAGCTATTGGAATATATGGATGGAGTAAGTGTGGGGCTAAAAGGTTTCACAGAAGAAGTTTATCGTAAATACTGTTCTGCAGAACTTAGCCCAGTCCTGGAGACCTTGAAGGTTTTGAGAGATGAAGAGATCGGATTTGAAGTAGCCTATGTAGTAATTCCCAAAGTAAACGATGATTTAGAGCAAATAAGGAATTTATGTGTTTGGATTAAGCAGAACCTCGGGGAAGATGTGCCGCTACATTTTATTCGCTATCATCCAAGCTATCTTCTCCAGAATATCCCCCCCACTCCTTTGAATACATTAAAAGCTGCAAAAGAAATGGCTTATACACAAGGCGTTAGGCGCGTGTATATTTATTATTTAAGAGAATATCCCGGGCCCGACTTTGAAGAGAAGATATACTGCCCTAATTGCGGCAAATTAATTTTACATAGAAAAGACAAAGAGACTCTTTTTGTAAATAATACAGCAGAAGGCAGATGTAAATTTTGTGGAGAAAGGCTTCTGTTGTTTTATCCTTGATGGGAACTTAAATCGCCTTCCGAACTCTGCATTAAATATGAAAACAACTAAAAGTTTATATTCTTTCTGCCACTATTTCCTTCAGTTTTTAACACGGACAATAAAGGAAGAGAAAAGACAAATAGAAAATTCCGTTTTACAGAAGCTTGAAACGGACAATAATAGAATTCTTGATTTTGGTTGCGGCGAAGGGTTATTTTCCAATCTTTTTAAGAACGGCAAAGTAAAATATTTCGGCGCTGACAGAGATTTCGATTCTATAAATTTTGCGAAAAAATTTCACAAATTAGATTCATATGTTGCCTGTAATGAGAATCTATGCTTTAAAGATAAGATGTTCGCGTTCATTATGTTGAATAATGTCTTGCATCACATGAGCCAGAAAGAAGTGGCCAGGCTTGCATCAGAAATAAAGAGAGTTATGCAAAAAAAAGCGTTTTTGATTGTTATTGAATTGGCACAACGCAGAGAACAAAAGGGACCTCTTTTTAGGCTGGTCACATACATCGAAAACAAAATTAAAAAAATTAATTATTGTAGCGAAAAATTACTGCGAGATGTTTTTCCTGGGGAATTTAGGAAGGTCTATTGTGAAAAAATTGGGAAAAACTTTATAATATTCATATTCGCCAATGGTTAATATAATTAGCAAGATGCATAAGAAAGAAGCAAGAGAACGCAACAAACCTTTTCTTTCAGTGATAATTCCCATCTATAACGAAGAAGCGGTTATCTCCGCCAGCTTAGAAAAAATAGAAAAATTCTTGGAGAAAGAAAAATGTAAATATGAGATTATTGTCGTAGATGATGGAAGCACCGATTTATGCAGCCAGATTGTAGAGGCAGCAAAGACTTCTACGAAAGGAATTAGGCTTTATAGAAATGGCAAGAATCTAGGCAAGGGGGCTGCTATAAGGAGGGGTATAAAAGAGGCGCAAGGCGATTATATATTCTATACAGACGCTGACCTTCAGATTCAAATTGAAGAATTAAAAAAACTAATAAATGCTTTGCAAGACGGATTTGATATAGCAATTGCTTCTCGTAGATTATTTGGCGCAGAAGTTGATGGAAAGGAGCCGAGAGTTCGGATGATTGCAAGATTTCTTCTTAGTTTTTTGGTAAAAATATTCATATGCCACAATATTTCCGATTCGCAGTGCGGCTTTAAATGCTTTACTCGTTCGGTTGCGCAAAAGATTTTTAATAGGCAGAGTATAAACGGCTATGGATTTGATTTGGAGATATTATATATCGCCAACAAACTTGGTTATAAAATAAAAGATTTGCCGGTGAGGTGGGCATACAACAAGACGTCGAAGGTAAAATTGTTGAAAGACGGTATTATTATATTAAAAGACATTATTAAAATTAATTTTCAAGTTTATAATGGCAATAAGACAAAGACTAAGATATTGTTTTGACATGAAGCATTCTTCCAAATTAAGGTATATAATTATCTTGGGGTTAATCTTAGCGACAGCCTCGGCCCTTAGGGTGTACAACCTCGATAGATATAGCTTTTGGTATGATGAAGCAATTGCTATGTTGGATGCGCGGAGGGTGGGCCAGCTCTTTGCTTTGTCCAAATTATTCGACGGCAACTTCTTGCTTAACCACCACGATTATTTGATGCTTTATACTCACGGCTTTGTATATTATTGGAAAATGTTATTTGGCGAATCGGAGTTTGCTTTAAGACTATCTTCGGTTATATTTTCCCTTCTGAGTATTTATATGTTATACGTATTGGCAAAGGACTTCTTTGACATTAAGATTGCCCGATTAACCGCTTTCCTTATTGCTATTTCGCCTTTTCATATATATTATTCCCAAGAATTAAGGCCCTATGCTGCTATATGTCTTTTTACCTTAATTAGCGCGTATTCATTCTTAAAGGTGATAACCGGCGGAAGCAAAAAATATTGGCTTGCTTATATTAGTTTTAGTGTGTTGAGCGTATATCTTCACTATATGAGCTTAATGGCGCTATTGTCTTTTTGCATTTTTTTCATCTTTAGAATAAGAAGATACAAACATCTTCTAAGGTCCTTTCTTCTCTCGCATGGGGTAATTATAATTTTGATTATACCTGTTTTCTTAACTTTGTACCCTAATTTAGAATTTATTCTTCATAATAAAATTCCTCCTGAAATGAGCGATTTTCCTATATGGAGAGCAGAGCTTAATATCGGGAGCTTAATATATACACTAAAGAATTTCAGTATCGGATATAATATAGATTATCATTCACTTGCTGGTAAGTGCGTAACTCTTATTTGTCTTTTTCTCTTTTTGTCAGGCGCTCTATGGTCTTTCAGGAAAATCGGAATGAAACTGCTCTTAACTTGTCTATTTACCCCGCTCTTAACTATGTTCTTTATATCCAGGATTAAAAACTGCTATGTTGATAGGTACTTTTTCTCTGTGTTTCCGTTCTATCTGTTGGGGGCAGCTATAGGCTTAAGCAGGATGAATAAGAAAACCGTATTTATTTTCGTTTTAGCTATAACTGCCTTCAATTGTTTGGCCTTGAGAAATTACAATTTAAATTATTTGCCAGATGAGTATGCTCAGCATGTAGGGGTGGTAGAAAGACAGAATATTAAAGGGTTTGACAAGTTCATTTCAGATAACTACAAAATAGGAGACAGAATTGTACACACCTGTAGAAATACAGTTTTTCCTTTGAAGTTTTATATAAGGCAAACATCGCCTAATGCCGACTTGATTCAAGAAATAGATAGAGGCACGGTTATTGTTTTTAACCCGGATGTATTTAAAGAAAAGGAGTTATTTAGAATAGACTATAAAGGACTGCACCCAACTATATTTTTGCCTGAAGAATTCAAAATTGTCAAAAATCTGGAAAAAAATCATAGATTGTGGATAGTATTTTCTAGTTGGCGTTTTAAAGGCATAGACAGTCAAGAATATGAAGTTATCAAGAGGATAAAGGGAAACTTCAAAGAAGCCAGGCGGGAAGAGTTTGATGGGGCTTTCGTATATTTATTTAGCAAAAACCCCACAATTACCCACCAGTGAAAGGCCGCCTCGGGTATAAAGAAATCAAAATCAATCAAGTTATGTGCCAGGAAAGCCGAACTTGCGGCAAGCAGGCTGATTGTCAAATAGCCCTGGCCCTTTGACACTTTTAACTTCCTTAGTCCAACCTGAAAAGACCTTAATATTAACCAAAGCCAGGCCAAAAACCCCAATATTCCCATCTCTGCCCAGACTTGGAGATAACTGTTGTGAGCAAAATGAGTCTGGAAGGCCTCGGGGCTTTTATATTTAGGATAAATGAGGCCGAAACTTCCCGGCCCCACACCTGTGAAAGGAAAATCTTTAATTATCTTTACCGCAGCCTTCCAAAAGTAAGCTCTTTGAATTATGGAATTTTGGGGATTGCTGAAGTCGAAGAACTGCTCTGTGCGGATGAGAAAAATGCCTGTTAAAATTGAGATTATGACGATACAGGTAATGACAGCACCTAAGAGAACTTTTCGCCTTAAAAAGGGAGGACGATAGACAAATAACAAGACAGAGAAGACTAAAAAGGCCACAAAAAGGCCTATCCATGCCCCTGCGGATTTGGTAAGCAGAAGCGCGATGAGCATAAAGGCTACGGAAAGGCCTGCTAATAAGCAAAGAATGAGATTGCCCCTCGACTTTGCTCGGGGTCGCAATGACAGAAATTGGCGTTTTTCAGCAAGTTCTAAAAGCAGGCCTGCGGCTAAAGGGAGTATCATAATTAAGTATCCGGCAAACATATCCGGAGAGAGAAAGGTAGCAAAGACCCTTTTTCTGGCCAGAAACTCCTCGGCATAAAGATAGGGCTCTGCTTGGCTAAGATAATCCAAGATATTCTGGAAGCCCCAGAAAAACTGATAAATAGCATACAGGCTTAATAAAGAGCCGGCGCCAATGAGAGCAATCAAGACTTCTCTTTTTTGCCCGGGCGATATGCTGAACATCAGATAGAAAGCCACAAGATATGGAATAAACTTATATATCTCCTTCAGGCTTAAACGAATATTTATGGAAAATGTTGTAGAGATAAGCAGGGCTATAAGAAGAAGGAGAATGGGATAATTGAGACGGCTCTTAAAGGAAGTTTTCGGTCTGAAGAGTATCCACAGCAAAGCGCACGATAGAAAGATGAGGCAATAATAGCTCTCAAAACGGGGATAGCACCTCTGGCAGATAAAGGGCCGTAAGAAGATAAGGAATAAAAGCACTCTCCAGGCCACATTTGATTTAGGGGCTTGCATTATGGTATAATTCTAACACAGATATGGGGATAGGGTCAATGGAATTGGTCTCTGTGATTATTGTGAACTGGAATAAAAAGGCATATCTAAAGAGTTGCCTGAATTCTCTGTTAAATCAGACCCATAGTCCTATAGAGATAGTTGTAGTAGATAATGGCTCCTGCGATGGCTCGCAACAGATGTTACAGGAAAAGTTTCCTCAAGTTAGGTTAATAATCAACGAACATAATGAGCTTTATTGCCGGGCACAAAACCAGGGTATCGAGACGGCAGAAGGCGAATATGTAATTTCCTTAAATAACGATGTGGTGTTAGAGAAAGATTTTGTAGAAAAGCTCCTTGAGGCGGCGAAGGCCAATGAAAGCATAGGTATGGTATGCGGAAAGATTATGTCCTGGGGTAGAGCGACTATTGATTCCGCAGGACAGCTGCTCGGCAGGTCGCGCCGGCCCGTAGAGAGGGGATATAAAAAGAAGGACAGCGCTAGGTTTGACCAGCCCTGCTATATTTTTAGTGCCGGAGGCATAGCCCCTCTCTATAAACGCAAGATGCTTGAAGAGATAAAGATAGACGGCGAATATTTTGATGAAAATTACGGTATGTTTTATGAAGATTTAGACCTTGCCTGGAGGGCAAATCTTCTTGGCTGGAGAGGTTTTTACAATCCGCAAGCCCTGGCTTGCCACCGTAGAGGAGGCACAGCTAAGGCTTATGTGCCCAGAATAAGTTTCTTAAAGAGATACGACTTTGCCTATTTGTCGCCGGAGCTGAAGACCTCGCTGGTGAAAAACAGGTATATGACTATATTAAAAAACGACAGCCCGAGAGACTTTATAATTAATCTACCCTGGATAATCGGTTATGAAATTAAACTCTGGAGTTACCTGGCCTTTTTCCATCCTTGTTTAATTCCAAGGATAATAAAAAACATTAGTTACCTCAAAATGGCCCTCAAAAAACGCAGAAAAACTAATAATGAGGAAAAATAACTTTAAGTATATCTATGGGCCGGTGCCTTCCTGGAGATTAGGCAGTTCTTTGGGCATAGATTTGCTCTCGACTAAAAAAAAGGTCTGCACATTTGATTGCATCTATTGCCAACTCGGCAAGACGAAGGGTTTTGCTACGAAAAGGAAATTGTATGTCCCTACGGAAAAGGTTATTGAAGAGATAAAAAGGCTGCCGGATGTGCGCATAGATTACATTACCTTCTCCGGGAGAGGCGAGCCCACACTGGCCGTAAACTTGGGTGAGACAATCAGGGCAATAAAGAAAATACGCAAAGAGCCGGTAGCCGTTTTGACCAATTCCACTTTGCTGTGTAGAAAGGACGTAAGAAAAGAACTTTCTCTGGCCGATTTGGTAGCAGTGAAATTGGATGCGGATTCGGCAAGGTCTTTAAAGTTAATAAATCGACCAGCAAAAAGAATAACGTTTTCCAGTATCCTAAAAGCTATTAAACAATTTAGAAAAGAATTTCGCGGAAAATTAGCCCTGCAGGTGATGTTTGTGCAGAAAAACAAAGGCATTGCTAAAGAGATAGCAAAACTTGCCAAAAGTATCCAGCCCGATGAAATCCAGATTTGCACGCCCACCAGGCCTTCTCCAGTTAAACCCCTTTCCCGCCGTGCGATTCTAGAAATAAAAAGACATTTTCGCGGGATGAAGGTAATTTCGTTTGATGAGGCAAGGCGCAAAAAAGTCCGCCCCATTAGCGCAAAAGGCACAATGCTTAGAAGGGGCAAGATTTTAGAATGAAAACATCTTTAGACTGCATCCCCTGCTTCTTCAAACAGGCGCTTGATGCGGCGCAACTTGCCGGAGCAAATAAATCTGCTCAAAAAAGGATACTGAAGGCGCTTTCTAAAGAGGTTCTTAAGTTTGATTTAAAAGAGTGCCCCACGGCTATGGGAAGGATTCTTTATAAACTTGTCAGGCAGATTACCGGAAGGCACGACCCTTTTAAAGAAATTAAACAAAAGAGCAATGAATTTGCCTTATCTCTATATCCCCGTCTAAAAAAGAAGGTAGAGAGGTCTAAAGACAGGCTTTTAGCCGCTCTTGAGCTGGCCATAGCCGGCAATATTATCGATTACGGAATAAAAAGCTCTTTAAATATCGGCCGGGAGATAGACAAGCTCTTTGCCGAGGAAGATAGGATTATTCGCAGAGAAAGCAAGGCCTTGTTTGCTTATCCGGCTTTTAAAAGGAGCTTAAAGAAAGCAAGAAGGATTCTTTATATTGGAGATAATGCCGGCGAGGTTGTGTTCGACAAAATTTTAATTGAGGAAATGAAAGACAAAGAAATCATTTATGTTGTAAGAGGAGGGCCGATAATTAACGATGCCCTTGCCCAAGATGCCGCATTTTGCGGAATAGATAAATATGCCCGGATTGTCTCTTCCGGCTGCGATGCGCCGGGGACAATTTTAAAATTTTGCACAGGAAATTTCAGGAGGATTTTTAGAGACGCAGAATTTATTATCAGTAAAGGTCAGGGCAACTTTGAGGCCTTAGCAGGAGAAAAGGCCCCGCTCTTTTTTCTCTTCAGGGCAAAGTGCCCTGTAGTGGTTAAACATCTGGGCTGTAAGTTAGGCGATATTATCTTGAAGAGGGGAGGTTAACATGGCGGAATGTAAAATAGAGCAAAATAAGCAAAATTGCAACTGCACTTACGAGCCCTGCGCCAGAAAGGGGATGTGCTGCGAGTGTCTCCAATATCATTGGCAGCAGGGGCAGCTGCCCGCCTGTCTTTTCCCTGCCGATGTAGAAAAAACTTATGAGCGCAGCATCGAAAGGTTTATCCGGGTCTGGCAGAAAAGAGGAAGATAACGGCAGAGGAGTCTTGACGGATTGCCCTGGTTGTAGTAATCTAATCTAAGGAGATAAGTTATGTCTTACCTTATTGGCGTAGATATAGGCGGAACAAAGACTTCCGTATCTTTGGGCACAAGCCGGGGCAAAATCTTAATTCGTCAGGTTTTCCCCACTAAAGAGGCGCAGGCCACACTCGGGGAGGCAAAAAAGATTATCCGGGCCTATCTAAAGAGCTGCCGGCAGGCCGGAAAAAAGATTAAAGGCATCGGCGTATCCTGCGCCGGGCCTCTGGATTTAACAAGGGGCGTGTTGATTAACCCGCCGAATATGCCTACCTGGCGTAATCTGCCCTTAAAGACAATCTTTGCCCGAGGTTTCGGGCTCCCGGTAGCTGTGGATAACGATGCAAATTGCGCCGCACTTGCCGAGAAGACCTTTGGCGCAGGCAAAGGCGTGAACAGCCTGTTTTATTACACGGTGAGCACAGGCATCGGCGGGGGTCTAATTATCAACGGGGAGGTCTTCCACGGCGCAAGTTTTGACGCCGGAGAAATCGGCCATTCCGTGGTTTTGCCGCAAGGCCCGAGATGTAACTGCGGAAAGCGGGGGTGCCTGGAGGCCCTGGCCAGCGGCACAGCCATAGCCAGAATTGCCAGAGAAAAGGCAAAGAGGAGTTCCCTGATTTTAAAATTGGCCGGGAAAAGGAAAGATATCGATGCGGCTTGCGTAGCCCGGGCAGCTTTGAAAAAAGACAGGCTTGCCCTGGCAATTTACAACCAGGCCGCCTTTTATCTCGGATTAAGTATAACCAATGTTATTCAGATAATCAATCCGGAGATGATTGTTATCGGCGGGGGGGTATCCAGGGCCGGCCCGATACTTTTTCGGCCGCTTATGAAGACCGTGCGCGCTTACACCTGGCCCAGGCCCTATCGCAGTTGCAAGATTGTGCCGGCTAAACTAAAAGACGCGGTAGGCGATTTAGGTGCGATAAGCCTGCTCCTGAAGAAGGATAACCTTGGCTGAGTTTAAAGAGGTCCTGAAAAATAAAAATTTTCTCTTTCTCTGGTTAGGCCAGATTACTTCTC
This sequence comes from Patescibacteria group bacterium, assembly GCA_020148045.1. Lineage (NCBI taxonomy): Bacteria > Patescibacteria group bacterium. The sequence goes on along the minus strand of JAHCRG010000007.1, from coordinate 1,846 downwards.
AGTTCGGCGACCGCTTAAGTCAGATGGCCCTGATAGCCCTGATTTACGCCCGCGCCCCCGGTTCGACCTTGCAATTGGCCAAAATCCTGTCCTTTACGATTATCCCCGTATTTCTGGTGGGGCCTGTTGCCGCTGCCTATGTAGATAGATGGGACCGCCGCCGGACAATGATAGTCTGCGACCTTTTAAGGGCGGCGCTGGTGGCCTCGCTGGCCTTGTTTTTCATAGGAGCAGAAAATCTCTGGCCGGTATATATAATCCTTTTTCTGATGTTTTCCGTAGGCCGTTTTTTTATCCCCGCGAAAATGGCCATTATCCCGCAACTGGTTTCTAAAGAGAAGCTGCTTTTAGCCAATTCCCTTTCCTCCACAAGCGGGATGATTGCGGCGGTTGCCGGATTTGGCCTGGGCGGACTGATTGTCGAACGCATAGGCTCGCAGGGAGGATTTTTTGTCGATGCGCTCACTTACCTTGTTTCGGGATTGATGGTCTTTATGATTGCCGCCAGAGCCCGCGTTTATTTTAAAAAAGAAGGCCCGGTAATAGTAGTTAAGGATGCGCAAAGGCTATTTAAGAAGACCCTTTTTTCCGATATCAAAGAAGGCTGGTATTATCTGGTAAAAGACAGCGATGTGCGCTTTATCGCCCAGACCTTTTTTCTTTTATGGTCGGCGGTAGGGGCGGTTTATATAGTGAGCATTGTTTTCGTGCAGGATTCTTTAGGCTCGGTAACTCAGGACTTGGGGTTTTTAGCGATGTTTTTGGGGCTGGGCCTTTTCCTGGGCACGCTTGTTTATGGGCAGTTTGGCCAGAAGGTCTCCAGAATGAGAATAATATTTATTTCTCTAATGTTAAGCGGGACGGCCTTAAGCGCATTTGCAGTCCTTTTGAAACTCCGTCCCTCAAATTTATTGGCCGAGGGTTTAAGTCTCATTTTAGGGTTGACTATTTCGCCAATTATAATATCTTCCCACACTCTAATTCATGAAGTAACCAAGGAAGAGATGCGCGGGAGAATCTTCGGGGCGCTGGAGGTAGTGGCGCACCTGGGCTTTCTTTCGTTTATGTTTCTCACCTCCTTTTTGGCGGAGAGGATTGGGCGCTTCTGGATTTTACTGTTTGTAGGGATAATGCTTACAATTGCAGGATTAGTGGCGCTTGTTTTGAAGATGGATAAAAGAGGGGCGTAAAAGATGGCAGAAGCGGAATACGACATTATCATTATTGGCGCAGGAGCAGCAGGTCTTAGCGCCGGACTTTATGCCGTAAGGGCGGGAATGAAGGTTAAAGTCTTAGAAAAGGCCTCTGCCGGCGGACAGATGCTTTTAACCGACCTTGTGGAGAATTTTCCCGGTTTTCCCGAAGGGATAAATGGACAGGCGCTCGCCGGGAGATTCAAGGCCCAGGCTGTTAAGTCGGGATTAAAGATTATTAGCGAAGAGGTAAAAGAGATTGTTTTTGCCGGGTCTTCCCAGGCCGTAAGCGGATATACCGTGAAGACAGAAGGCAGAACTTACCAGGCCCATTCCATAATTCTGGCCTGCGGGGCTATTCCTAAAAGGCTGGGCGTGCCCCGGGAGGAGAGACTTAGCGGACGCGGAGTCTCATATTGCGCTACCTGCGACGGCCCTTTGTTCCGTAACCGGCGAATTATTGTAGTGGGCGCAGGCAACGCCGCTTGTGAAGAGGCCCTTTTCTTAAGCAAATTTGCGCGCAGCGTTACTCTCGTCCATCGCCGGGGGAGACTGCGCGCGGATAAGGTGTTCGAGGTGAGACTGAAGGCCGACCCTAAAATAGATTTTATCTGGAACTCGAAAGTGCTGGAGATACTGGGAGAAGAAAAGGT